>CAKVFO010000077.1 GCA_934746785.1 uncultured Clostridium sp.
GGACCATCATGTATTTCTCTCGCTATTCTATTTCTTTCTTTTTCCTGAGCTTCAACAAATCTTATAGCATAAGCAATCTTGCTATTTTCTTCTGCCATTTCTATATTGTTGCTTACATCGCCTTGTAGATAATTTATAGCTACACTTACCTGCTCCAAAACAGAATCTGCTGCATCAATGTTAGAAGCATTATTCTCTAGATTTTTTTCAAGTACCTCCTTCTTAACTTTTAATCTCTTCTCTTCTTTCTGTTTAGTCAAAAACTCAACTCTTACATTTAAAGCATCATCATATACCTTTTTTACTACCTCTTCATCTTCCTGAAAATTCATAGATGCTTCTGCAAGCTTTTCTCTCATGCTTTTATCAGCATATTCTAAATTTTTTATTTCACTGACAAGATTCTCTATTTCCTTCTTAATATACTCTAGTTCATTGCAATCTTTCTCATACTGATTTTTTAAACTTTCCGCAATATTAAAAAGCCTTTCTTTTCCTTTGCGTATATCTTGAATTACTACTGATAAAACATGATTTATACTATTCATTTCTTCATTCATTTAACATCATTCCATTACTATTTCTTTCAATATTTAATTATAACATATAATTACATTCAAAAGAAAATTAACTTAATTTTTAGTTATAATATTCAGTTTACTCCAATATTTATTTAAGTATAAGGAGGAGTTTATACATGGAAGATCTTTTTAAAAAACAGAACTTTTATCCAAACTTAAATGAGGATACGAAAATACTGGTACTTGATTTATTCAAAAGCTATAAAAAGAAAAAAGTTATCAATAATCTTTCGATATATATCTACTTAATCATTGGTATTATATTCTTGATAACTTTTAAAGAAGTCATACTTTATAAATTTTATATTTCAACAATAACTACTATTTTTGAACTTTGCAAGTACTTCGCAATTATTGGAGGACTACTTGCTATATTAAATATAATAACAAAAAGAAGTTCAGATGCATATAAAAAATCTTATGCAAAAATAAAATCTTATTTAGTAATGGAAATCTGTAATTGCCCTAATAAGTGTTCTTGTAAGAAAGAAATGATTAAATTTTTAAGTTCTTTAGGTTTTTATTTAATTTAATAAAATTTTATTATCAGACTTTATTGACACCCTATCATATATATGATATATTGAAAAATTGATTATTTCTCTGAAAATGTGGTATAATAAAAACATACAATGGAGGTGTATGTTTTTGTTTAAAAAAGGAGATATGATCGTTTACCCAAATCAAGGTATAGGCGTAATTGATCTAATAGAAGAAAAAGAATTTAAAGGAGATATGAAAACTTTCTACAAATTTCATCTTCTTAATAATTCCTTGAAACTAATGATGCCAGTAAATAAGGTTGAATCTTCTAACATAAGACTCATAAGTGACATGAATTCTTTAGATTCTGCTCTTGAAAAATTTAAAAAAACCAAGTTAGATGAAGAAACCTTAATCAACTCAAATTGTAAAGAAAGAATAGAATATAATTCAAGCAAAATAAAGTCTGGTACTTTAGAAGATTACCTAGAAGTATATTTAAAACTTTCTTATATTAGAAAACAGCATTCACTAAATTCCAGCGAAAATCAAATGTTTAATAAAGCCCAAAAAATTTTAATTGAAGAAATTTCTGCAGTAAAAAATATAAGTAAAAATGATGCAGAACAAATGCTGGTAAGCATAACTAAACACTAATATTTACATACTTAACAGAGCAGATTATTATGTTTTATCTGCTCTATTTTAGCTTATAGGAGGACAAATATGAAGACAATTGGCATAATAAGTTTATCAAACGGTTTAAATATAGAAAATAACCTTATTATAGATGAACTAACCACAAAACTAAATTACTATAACATAAAAGTCTTTGAAAGCAATGCTATTTATAAAGATTATAATTTAACACTTTCACCTAAAATAAGAGCTGATGAATTAATGAACTTATATAAGAATCCTGAAATAGATATGATTTTTGATGTATCTGGCGGAGACCTAGCTAACAGTGTTTTAGATTATATTGATTTTAATATAATAAAAGAAAATCCAAAACCTTTCTTTGGTTTTAGTGACTTATCTGTAATTATGAACTCTATTTATAAAAAGACTAATTTAAATAGCTATTGGTTTCAACTAAGAAATATTGTACGTGATAGAAGCAATACATCATTAAAACTTATAGCTGATTATATATTAAATGATGATGAATCTATATTCGACTTTGATTACAAGTTCTTACAAGGCACATCAATGTCAGGTATAGTTATTGGTGGAAATCTTAGATGCAGTTTGAAATTATCTGGTACTGAATATATGCCAGAACTTAAAGATAATATTCTATTAATAGAAAGCCTTGGGGGCGATATAAATAAAGTAACAACATATCTTACTCAATACAAACATATGGGAGCTTTTAAAGATACTAAGGGAGTTATACTTGGCACCTTTACTGAATTAGAAAAAACATTATCAGAAGAGCAGGCTGCAAAACTAATTTTAGATATTATTGATAATAAAAATCTTCCAGTAATTAAAACACAGGAAATAGGCCATGATTGTCTTTCTAAATCAATTTCAATAGGCAAATATTATAATTTAAAGGCATAGACTAACACTCTACGCCTTTATTTATGCTCTTTAATATTCCCCTTCTACTATAACTTCCCCCTAGTTTATATCCTCTAATAACAATGTTTTCATCTGCCTTTCTAAAAACTAAGCTTCTCTCTGTAAATTCTGCTTCAATATTAAAGTTATCTCTTAGTATTTTAACAAATTCTACTATATCATTACTATGATTTAAAGCAACATCTATACTTTCTCTCATACTACTTTTCCAAGTCACTGCTCCACTTTTTTTCAATCTATATTCTCTATCTGTTACAGATACTCCAAAATCTTTACTTAGATTAATAGTTGAAATACCTTCTTGAAAACAGATTTTATTGCTGCTTTCTTTCATGTGTTCTAATTTCTTTGGACTTATTTGAAGTTTAAATCCTGTTTCTAAATTAACACTGTTAACTACAAAATGATTATGTAAATGTTCTCTATCTATATGGGTTACTATGTATATTTGATGATCCTCTATGTTTTCTCCTATCCACCTTAATCCTATTTCATGTGCCTTCTCAGCATCTATATTATCTAAAGGACTAAAGGATTGAGTTATGTGATAATACTGCTTTCCTGCAGGTTTATTATATAGTTCTTTTATAATATTAAATTCAGTTTCTACATTTTCTGAAGTACAATTAATTCCACTTCTTAAGTTATACTCTGTTTTTCCTTCATTCTCTAAATAAAGAAGCATATCATTAAGACTCTTTGTCCCTGGAAGACATTTTATAACTGCCATATTATTGTCTCCCCTCCTTTAATGTTTCATCAATGCTCGTCCATAAATCACTCAGTTTTTTCTGCATATTGTTTATTTCTTCAATATCTATATTGCCTTTTTGAAGTTCTTTAGATAGTAACTTTAAATTATTTCCCTCTTTACTAAGCTCAAGAAGTATTGATTTAAGGCCTGGTATTACTGTTATCTTTTTGTTTAAGGCAGCTCTTAATAGATATTCCTGTTTAGTAACCTTAGACTTAGTTACCTGTTCATTTATTTTTTCAAACTCTTCATCTGTTACCCAAAATTTAACCTGACGAGCTCTTGTCCTTTTTTGCATCGTTATTCTCCTTTTTTATTTTAAATCTTCATATTACTCTGTGTACCCAAATACTAATCTTGCATTTAGGCACTGTTATTTTTTAACGTCTTTTATGTTACTCCATAATCTTTCTATTTTCAATGCTTACAGGTATTTTTATGTTGATGCCACTCTTTTTAGTGCAGAAAGCGGCTTTGTTAAACCACCTAAAAGAAAAGGTCTCTTTTTTGACACTATATTTATTTTCCTTCACAATTATTTATCTATATTGTTATTCATTTTTTCTAAAAGTACTATTAAAGTTAAATACCAAAAAGAGTTATTGCTCATTGATGCATTATCAATATTATAAATCTCTCTTCTTATTCTATCTAAGTCCTCTTTAGTCATATTATCAACATAATATAATGTTCCTATCAATCATAATTCCACCTTAGATTCTACTTAAACCAAGTGGCTTACGGCACACTTTTTTAGCTATTCAAAGGTTCTAAAAAATACCTTAATTAAAAGTATTCCCTCTCTTGTAGACATTATAAGATAATTGTTTTATCAATTCTTTCCTAATATTCTATATCTCTTTTCATTTATTTCTTATAGAATAAATACTTCCTATAAACACACTCAAACACAAAATACTACTGATAGAAATTAAAACTGCCATAAACTTAGCTGCTCTTGTTAAAGGTACTATATCGCCAAAACCAATAGTTGTAAAAGTAACAATAGTATAATAAAATAAATCAAAAACTCCAGGACAACTAGAAAAACTTGATGGATCTACCCCATCAACAACAACTACTCCTATAAATAAATTCATAATAAACATAAAAACAATAACTAATGCAGTCACAAATATTGGGATAAAACTATCACTATATAAACTATTACTGTTCTTTCTTCTACCCCAAACTAAAAACATTATTAACAACTTAACATTTATCATATAACTTGCTATATCACCAATCAAAAAGCTTATAGCAAAAGTTTTAATTGTCTCTCTATAAAACAAAATAATAAAAAATAAAGATGTTGTTATAATAAATAAACTAATTAAAAAATCTCCAGTTAACACTTTTCCCAGGCTGTCTCTTCCTTTTAGATTATTATAAAATAAAAGAACTATGCCAATAATATAATGTATAATAAAAAAAGAAACTACAATAATTAATAATCTTAAATAATTATTCATTTCATAAAACTTTAGTATATTATTACTTAAACAATATATTATAAATAATGTTAAAGCCTCATTTAAAATTATAAATGAAGCTTCAACTATTTTTAAATGAAAACAATTATCTCTAAATATTAAATTATATTGGGTATTAACTCTTTTTATTAATGATAAAACTCTATAATTCATATACATTTTCAATAAAATCTAATACTATTTAATGTTATATTAGATTTTTCCCTTCCACCACAGTATTTGTTACATTATCTATAATATGTATAAAAATATTTTTATATGATTTTAGAGTATTAAAAATTTAACTTTTCCTATATGATGAGTCTCTTTTATAGTTTCCTGGCTTATCTGTAAGTTTAATTTATATTATTAATAATAAGCTCAGCCCAGCCTGTCTTAGGATCTTCTTTCCATGTACAATCTACATCAATGAACTTTAACCAAGCATTTAAACCACTGCTTTCCTTTGCTGGATTAGGAAGATTTCTTCCATATATATCTTTTATATCTGCAAGCAGTTCTTTTTGTTTATCAGCATCTAACTTCTTACCTAAAAGCTCTGCTATTAAAACCATAGCTTCTACATAGTTTCCGTCATCTTCTGCAAATAATTCTGCTGCTAATTTTTGTCTTTCATCATTTAATTCTTTTCTTATTTTCTCAATTTCATCATGATTTGAAAGATACTTTTTAGCTATCTTTAATGCTTCCATATCTCTATCTAACTTTTTTATAGATTTTTCTAACTTTAAATGTCTCATTTATATCTCTCTTTTCTCTATTAGTTATTATGTATAAAAAATTATATCATAGATTAAATATTAAAAGTAAGATTTTTAATACTTAAAAGACCCATGGAAATAAATCCATGGGCCTTGTACTACTATATTTTTATTTAAATATTCCAATATCAGTTCTATTATAAGAATCCTTAAAGTTTACTTTCTTAACATTTTCATAAGCTTTTTCTCTAGCTTCCATAACTGTTTTTCCTTGACCTATTACAGATAAAACTCTTCCTCCATTAGTTAGAAGTTTTCCATCTTCAGCTTTAACACCAGCCATGAATACTTCATTTCTTATACTGTCATCTATAGTTATTTCATAACCCTTCTTATAGTCCTTTGGATATCCTAAAGAAGCAAGTACAACATTTATGCAGACTCCATCTTTCCACTTAAGATCAAATTCATCAAGTTTTTCATCCATAGCAGCTTCTATAAGTTCAAAAAGATCACTATCCATCATAGATAATACACTTTGAGTTTCAGGATCTCCCATTCTTACGTTATATTCTAATAGATAAGTACCTTTCTTTGTAATCATAAGGCCAAAGAATATAATTCCCTTATAATCAAATCCTTCTTCTTTAATTCCTCTTAAAGTATTCTTTAAAATATTTTCTTCAAAATCCTTTAAAACAGCTTCATCAACAAATGGATTAGGACAGATAGCTCCCATTCCTCCAGTATTTGGTCCCTTACCACCATCATAGATTTGCTTGTGGTCCTTAGCTGACTTAAATGGTATTATTGTCTTACCATCACATATTGAAAGTATTGAAGCTTCAACACCTTCTAAAAATTCTTCAATTACAACCTTAAGACCTGCACCTTTAAATACATCATCAAGCATGAATGAATCAATTGCTTTATATGCTGCATCCTTAGTTTCACAGATTTCAACACCTTTACCTGCTGCAAGTCCATCAGCTTTAATAACTATTGGATATTCACATGAATCAAGATATTTCTTAGCTTTATCTGCATCTGTAAATTCACCATATTCAGCAGTTTTAACTCCATATTTAGTCATGAAATCCTTAGAAAAGCTCTTACTTCCTTCAAGAGAAGCTCCTCTTTTATCTGGTCCAAAGATTCTAAGACCTTCTGCCTTAAATACATCAACAATACCATCTACTAGCGGAACTTCTGGTCCTACTACTGTTAAATAAATATTATTTTCCTTAGCAAACTTAGCTAACTCATTTATATTGTTTATATCTACATTTTCACATTTATTTTCAACAGCTGTACCGCCATTACCTGGTGCAACATATATTTTATCTACCTTTGGGCTTTGAGCTAATTTCCAAGCTATAGCATGTTCTCTTCCGCCTGAACCAATTAATAAAAGCTTCATTATAATATCCTCCTAAATAATAAATTAAATTATATAAATAGAAAGGATGCCACATATAAAGTGAAATTCACTAAAGTGAGTGAAATTGCCTGCGGCAGTTAAAGGTGAAATATTGCTTAGCAATGTTAAGGATGAAATTCTTACAGAATTTCTAAAAATATATTTTTTGATGCAGAGCATCAGTTCCTTCTCTAATTCGCAGAATTAATTTCACTTGCCCTTAGGTAAATTTCACTTTTCACTCAATCTCCAATTGAATTTCACTGTCTATGCAACATCCCTGTAAATTAGTGTTTGAAATGTCTAAGTCCAGTGAATACCATAGCTATTCCATGTTCATTACATGCATCTATAGATTCTTGGTCCCTTATAGAACCACCTGGCTGGATTATTGCTTTAATTCCATATTTAGCAGCTGTATCTACTATATCCCTAAATGGGAAGAATGCATCTGAAGCTAAAACAGTTGCTCCCTTTCCTCTTTCTAAAGCATCTTGAGCCGGCCATATTCTATTAACCTGTCCTCCACCAATTCCAAGTGCAACTTCATCATTTGCAACTACTATTGCATTAGATTTAACATATTTAACTGCTTTCATAGCAAATAATAAATCTTTCATTTCTTTTTCAGTTGGTTTCTTTTCAGTAACAACTTTTACTTCATCTATAAGCTTCTTGTCTTCTTCTTGTATAAGGATACCACCATCAACAGTAACCATATACTTTTGATCTTGAGGTTTTTGATGTACTCTTAAAACTCTTAAGTTCTTCTTAGTTTTTAATACTTCTAAAGCATCATCATCATAATCTGGTGCTGCAATAACTTCAAGGAATATTTTAACCATTTCTTCAGCAGTTGCCTTATCAACTTTTCTATTGAAAGCAACTATGCCACCAAATATTGAAGTTGGGTCAACAGCATAAGCCTTAGTGTATGCTTCATATGGAGTTTTACCTATAGCCACACCACATGGAGTGTTGTGTTTTAAAGCGCAACAGCTAGGTTCATCATATTCATTAACACATTTCCAGGCAATGTCCATGTCTTTGAAGTTATTGTATGATAATTCTTTACCATTTAATATATCAAAGCTGTTCATAGCTCCTTTAACTGTTGTACTTTCATAGAAAGCAGCACTTTGATGTGAATTTTCACCATATCTTAAGCCTTGTTTCTTCTTAAAGGATACTGATAAATATTCTGGATATTCTTCATCGTCATCAGCTAACATAAAGTTTGCTATAGCTGAATCATAAGCCCCCATTAAGTTAAATACTTTACCAGCTAATTTCTTCTTAGTCTTATAAGAAACTTCACCTTGTTCTTCTATTTCTTTCATAACCTTTGCATAGTCATTTTGATCTGAGATAACAACTACGTCTTGGAAGTTCTTAGCTGCAGCTCTTAACATGGTTGGTCCGCCGATATCAATGAATTCAACCTTTTCTTCGAAAGAAAGACCTTCTTCTTTTACCTTTTCAAAGAATGGATAAAGGTTAACTACAACGTAATCTATTGGATTAATTTTATGTTCTTTAATAGTTTTCATGTGTTCTTCATTGCCTCTTATAGCAAGAATTCCTCCATGAATAAATGGATGTAATGTTTTTACTCTACCATCAAGCATTTCAGGGAAATCTGTAACTTCATTTACTTCTATACAGTTAACTCCTGATTCCTTTAATACTCTGTAAGTTCCACCAGTAGAAATTATTTCTACACCTTTAGATTCTAGAAATTTAGCAAATTCTACAACACCATCTTTATAAAATACACTGATTAATGCTCTCTTTTTCAAAACAAAAATCCTCCTCTTAGCCTTCAATTTTTACTTTATTATCAACAAGTTTAACTTTCTTTTCTGAAATCAACTTAATTACCTTAGGAAGAAGAATATGTTCTTTTTCTAAGATTCTTTTTTGAAGATCTTCCGCTGAATCTTCAAAATTCACAGGAACAATTTCCTGATCTATTATAGCTCCCCCATCTACTTCATCATTAACATAGTGCACTGTACAGCCAGAGAATTTTACCCCTTTTTCTATGGCTTTTTCATGGACCTTCATGCCATACATGCCAGGTCCACAAAATGCAGGAATTAATGATGGATGAATATTTATTATCTTATTGCTAAAGTGTTTTAACAATTCCCCATTAAGAATAGATAAAAATCCTGCAAGTACGATTAAATCGACTTTGCCCTTAGTAAGTTCTAATATTTTATCACATTGTTTATCCCCAAACTCTTTACGAGTTACAACATGATAGGCGATATTATGTTTTTTTGCTCTTTCAATAGCATAAGCTTTTTCTGAACTTGAAATCATCATTTCAATTTTGCAGTTTTTAATATATCCGCTTTCTACTGCATCTATAATTGACTGGAAATCAGTTCCCCCCCCTGAAACTAATACTGCTATTTTAAACAAACACCTTCGCCTCCATTTGTTACATATCCTATTTCGTATGCTTTTTCTCCATTATCTTCAAGCATCTTTATAACAGCTTTTGCATCTGCTTTATCTACTGCTAAAACAAAACCTATACCCATGTTAAATGTGTTATACATAAGCTCTTTGTTAGCTCCCATTTCAACCATCTTATCAAAAATTGAAGGTACTGGATAGCTGTCTTTATTAATTACAGCAGTTAATTCTCTACCATTGAACATTCTTGGAACATTTTCTATGAATCCGCCCCCTGTAATATGAGCCATACCTTTAATATCAAAGTTTTCTAATAACTTAAGTACTGGTTTAACATAAATCTTAGTTGGAGTGATTAATGTTTTCCAAACTTCTTGACCTTCAAATTCCATATCTAAATCAGCAAATACTTTTCTAACTAGAGAGTATCCGTTTGAATGGATTCCTGAAGATGCTATACCTATTAAAGTATCTCCTTCATTAATCTTAGAACCATCTATTATTTTGTCCTTATCAGCTATACCAACAGCAAATCCTGCTATATCATAATCTCCTTCAGCGTAGAAACCAGGCATTTCTGCAGTTTCACCACCAATTAAAGCACAGTCTGATTGTAAACATCCATCTGAAACTCCTTTAACAAGTTCTGAAGAAACTTCAGCTTCAAGCTTTCCACAAGCAATGTAGTCAAGGAAGAATAATGGCTTTGCACCATGGCATAAAATATCATTTACACACATAGCAACACAGTCGATACCAACTGTATCATACTTCTTCTTTTTACAAGCAATTGCAAGTTTAGTTCCTACTCCATCAGTTCCTGATATAAGAACTGGTTTCTTATATCCTTCTGGAAGTTCAATCATTCCTGCAAAGCTTCCAAGCCCATTAAGTACTAAATCACTCATAGTCTTAGCCGCATATTCCTTTATAAGTTTTACTGATCTATATCCTTCTTCTATATTAACTCCTGATTCTTTGTAACTTATCATTTAATACACTACCTTTCAAGATGATCTTTAGCTGTTTCTATAGGTGTTGCTACTGGATAAACTCCATTAAAGCATCCTACACAGAAACCTTCTTTACCTGTAAATGACTTTAACATTCCTTCCATACTTAAGTATCCAAGTGAATCAGCACCCATCATATCTCCTATTTCAGGAACAGTATAATTAGCACCAATTAGCTCACTTCTATATGGAGTATCAATTCCAAAATAGCATGGGAATTTAACTGGAGGTGAAGCAACTAAGAAATGAACCTCTGCAGCACCTGCATCTCTTAAAGCATCAACTAAGTGTTTAGAAGTTGTACCTCTAACTATTGAGTCATCTATTATAATAACTCTCTTACCTTCAACATTAACCTTTAAAGGATTAAGCTTAACAGAAACAGCTTTTTCTCTTAGTTCTTGAGAAGGTGTAATAAATGTTCTTCCTACATATCTATTTTTTATAAAAGCTATACCATATGGAATTCCTGATGCCTTTGAATAACCAATAGCAGCTGGTATCCCCGAATCTGGAACTGCTGCAACTATATCTGCATCAATTTTGTGTTCATGGTATAATTGTTCTCCTGCCTTTATTCTTGTAGTATAAACATCTAATCCATCAATCTTAGAATCAGGTCTTGCAAAATATATGTACTCAAAAGCACAAGTTTGGCATCCTGTGTCTTCAGAATATTGATAAGATTTTATTCCATCTGCATCTATAGTAACCATTTCGCCAGGCTTTACATCTCTTACGAATTCAGCACCAACAGCATCTAAAGCAACACTTTCTGAAGTTAAAATATAAGCATCTCCAGATTTACCAATACATAGAGGTCTTATTCCATGAGGATCTCTTGCACCAATTAATTTATCCTTTGACATAATTACCATGGCAAAACTTCCTCTAATAGCCTGCATAGCATCTACTACTGCATGTTCAAGCCCCTTTTTAGCCCCTCTTGCAATTAATGTTGCTATAACTTCTGAATCTATTGAAGTGTGGAATATATGGCCGCCCTCTTCAAGAAGTTCTTTAATTACATCAGCATTAACAAGATTTCCATTATGAGCTAAAGATATAGGTCCTAGCTTTGAATTTGCTAGAAGAGGCTGTGAATTTTCAACTGTATTAACTCCTGTAGTTGAATATCTTACGTGTCCTATAGCAATATTTCCTTTTAGTTTCTTCAAATTATTTGAATCAGAAAAAGCTTCAGTAATAAGTCCAAGGCCCTTGTGCATTTCTATACTTTCACCATTAGCTACAGCAATACCAGCACTTTCTTGTCCTCTATGCTGCAAAGCATAAAGCCCATAGTAAGTCATTCCTGCTACATCTATTGGTGTTTCGGAATAAACTCCGAAAACACCACATTCATCTTTAAATTTGCCTAGACTTGGATCTAAAATTAAATCAAAATCTGTTTTAATCATTATTTGTCCCCTTTAATTCTGTTTAAGATTTCTACATAAGCACCTTCTACATTTCCAAGATCTCTTCTGAATCTATCCTTATCAAGTTTTTCTCCAGTAGTTGCATCCCAGAATCTACAAGTATCAGGTGAAATTTCATCAGCTAAAACTATTTCGCCATTATATCTACCAAATTCTATCTTAAAGTCAATTAAGTTTATGTTCATTTCTTTAAAGAAATCTTTTAATAAGTTGTTTATCTTAGCAGTCATATCATATATTACTTTTAATTCTTCAAAAGTAGTTGCTCCAATTGCTACTGCATGATAATCATTTACTAGTGGATCTCCTAGTGCATCATCTTTATAAGAAATTTCAAATACTGTAGTCTTTAAAGGAGTACCTTCTTCAATACCTAATCTCTTAGCCATTGAACCTGCTGCTACATTTCTAACTATAACTTCTAAAGGAACTATTTCAACCTTTTTACAAAGCTGTTCTCTTTCATTTAATTTTTTTACAAAGTGAGTTTTAATTCCATTAGCCTTAAGCATTTCAAATATACTTGATGTAATTGCATTATTTAAAATACCTTTATTACTTATTTGAGCTTTCTTTTCTCCATTAAATGCTGTTGCATCATCTTTGTAATAAACTATTACCTCATCAGCCTTGTCTGTTGCATAAATTTTCTTTGCTTTTCCTTCATATAACATTTCTTTCTTTTCCATTATAGTTCTACTCCTTCCCCGTTATCCTGAATGAATTTTTTCTTCATTTCTAATCTTTTTTGAATTAATTTATTTTTAATACTTTCATCTTGTAGTGAAAGCATTTGAACTGCTAACATTCCTGCATTGTAGCTGTTGTTTATACCAACAGTTGCAACTGGTATAGATTTTGGCATTTGAACTATTGATAAAAGTGCATCCATACCCTCTAGTGCTGCTCTAACTGGTACACCTATTACAGGCAATATAGTTTGAGAAGCTATTACACCAGGAAGGTGGGCTGCTAATCCTGCCCCAGCAATAATTACCTGGCATCCTTCCTTTTCAACTTTCTTAATAGTTTCAGTTAACTTTTCAGGAACTCTATGAGCTGATAAAACATAAGCTTTATAGTCAATGTCATATTCCTTTAAGGCATTAGCTGCACCCTTCATTACATCTATATCAGACTTACTTCCAAAAATAATTGCTACTTTCATTTTTATAAGACCCCCATCTTATTTTCTAAAATAATTAACTCCAGCCCTAAATATCTTTTGATCGAATTCTCCAGGAACATTTTTATAAAGATTTTCACCAATTCTTTCTGAGTGTCCCATCTTACCAAGAATTCTACCATCTGGACTTGTAATACCTTCTATACCAAGCATTGATCCATTTGGATTTTCTGGCATATTAAGTGTTACATTATTATCAAAATCAACATATTGAGTTGCTATTTGTCCATTTTCTTCCAATTCCTTAAGAAGCTTTTCTGGAGCTATAAACCTACCTTCACCATGTGATATAGCTACTGAGTGGATATCTCCAGCATTAACTTCTGAAAGCCAAGGTGACTTAACAGATGTTATTCTGGTTCTTATAATAGAAGACATATGTCTATCTATATTGTTATAAGTTAATGTTGCCATATCTTCTGTAATATCACATATCTTACCATAAGGTACTAATCCCAACTTAATTAATGCCTGGAAGCCGTTACAAATACCAAGCATTAAACCATCTCTATTGTCTAATAAATCTGTAACTGCATCTTTAATCTTTTCATTTCTAAATACTGTTGCTATAAACTTAGCTGATCCATCTGGTTCATCTCCTGCTGAAAATCCTCCTGGTATCATAACTATTTGAGCTTTTCTTATAGCCTTTTCTAAGTTATCTATTGATTTATTTAAGGTTTCTTTATTAAGATTTCTTATAAGTACTTGTTTAACTTCTGCACCTTCCTTTAAGAATGCTCTAGTACAATCATCTTCACAGTTAGTACCAGGGAATACAGGAATAACTACAAGCGGCTTCTCAGCCTTAACCTTAGGGCTTAAGTTTGATTTTTCTGTATAAAGCTTAGTTACTACTACATCTTCAGTATCTTCAGTCTTGATTTTAAATACTGAATCAAGTTTTTCATCTAAAACCTTATCTAATTCATTTAAATCTAATTGTAAATCATAATCTTTTAAAGTTATTTGTTCTGATGTTACAACATCACCAACTACTTTATAAGTACATCCCTTAAATGCTTTTTCTATATCTACATCTGCATCAACTTGAAGTAAAATTGATCCATAATTATATCCAAATAAATCTTCTTTAGTTAAGTTCTTAAGAATTGCACCTATCTTATTACCAATACTCATCTTAGTAACAGTTGCTGCAACTCCTCCAAATCTAATAGCTGATGCTGCAAGAATTTCTTTTTCACTTATTCTTTCATATAGAACATCTAAGTTTTTCTTGAACTTATCCATATCTATAAGACCATCTTCAAGTTTTACACTTTGTAATAATACTAATTTAGAAAGTTGTGGTTTAAATTCAGCACTAACTATTCTGTCTGCTTTTTCATATCCAACTGCAAAGGATACTAAGCTTGGTGGAACATTTATATCTTCAAAAGTTCCTGACATTGAGTCTTTACCACCAATTGCTGCAATATTTAAATCTTCTTGAGCCTTAAGTGCACCAAGTAATGCTGCAAATGGTTTACCCCACTTTTCTGGAACATCCTTATCCATTCTTTCAAAATATTCTTGGAATGTAAGTCTAGCTTTCTTGTAATTACCACCCATAGCAGCAAGTTTTGATATTGATTCAATTACTGAGTAGAATGCCATGTGATATGGACTCCATTCTCCAAAGTATGGGTTAAATCCAAATGTCATTAATGAAGCATCCTTTGAACTTCCATTGTAAACAGGTATTTTAGCTGCCATACCATCTTGAGGTGTTTTGTTATATTTACCACCAAATGGCATAAGTACTGTATTAGCTCCTATTGTTGAGTCAAATCTTTCAACTAATCCCTTTTGAGAAGCTACATTTAAATCTCTTAAAGTTTCCATCCACTTTTCTTTTACATCTGTATTTTCATCTACAGCAAATGGATAATCTTTAGGAGCTGTAACTACTAAATCAGTTTCTTGAGTAGCTCCATTTGTGTCTAGGAAACTTCTCTTTATATTAACTATATTTTTTCCTCTCCAGAATAACTTAAGTCTTGCATCTTCAGTTACCTTTGCAACTACTACTGCTTCTAAGTTTTCCTCTTCAGCAAGTTTAATAAATTTATCCGCATCTTCTTTAGTGACAACTACTGCCATTCTTTCTTGTGATTCAGATACTGCAAGCTCAGTTCCATCTAAGCCTTCGTATTTCTTAGGTACTTTATCTAAATCTATATCTAAACCATCACAAAGTTCTCCGATTGCTACTGAAACTCCCCCTGCTCCAAAGTCATTACATCTTTTAATCATTTGAGCTGCTTCTTTATTTCTAAATAATCTTTGAAGTTTTCTTTCTGTTGGAGCATTTCCCTTTTGAACTTCTGCACCACATTCATTTATTGAATCCATAGTATGTTCCTTTGATGAACCGGTTGCTCCACCAACACCATCACGTCCAGTTCTTCCACCTAAAAGTACTACTACATCTCCAAGACTTGGTACTTCTCTTCTTACATTTTCCTTTGGAGCCGCTGCAATTACTGCTCCAACTTCCATTCTTTTAGCCACATAATTAGGATGATAAATTTCTGTTACTTGACCAGTTGCAAGACCAATTTGATTTCCATACGAACTGTATCCATTAGCAGCTCCTAATGTAATTGTTCTTTGAGGTAATTTTCCTTTTAAAGTCTTTTCTACAGGAACTGTTGGATCTGCTGCTCCTGTAACTCTCATTGCTTGGTATACAAAAGTTCTTCCTGAAAGCGGATCTCTTATTGCTCCACCAAGACAAGTTGCTGCACCACCAAATGGTTCAATTTCAGTTGGATGGTTATGTGTTTCATTCTTAAACATTAAAAGATAATCTTTTAATCCCTCATTTGTTTCAACTTTTATATTTATAGAACAAGCATTAATTTCATCTGAAATATCAAGATCATCTAAATAACCTTTTTTTCTCATTTCCTTCATAGCTATAACTGCTAAATCCATCAATGTTATATTTCTATCTGTATCTTTTCCGTATACATAATCCCTAGCTTTTATATAAGCTTCATACCTTTTTTTAATTGGTGTTGTGAATTTGTTTTCTTGAATGGCAACCTCTTTTATAG
>CAKVFO010000078.1 GCA_934746785.1 uncultured Clostridium sp.
AACATTTATGCATACTCCTCGTTTGTTTTGTGTAGGAACTTAATTATAACAAGGATTTGTCATAAATGTTTTTTTATTTTATTCATTTGTAAAATTATTCAAGCGATTTTGCACTATTATAGTTATATAGCTTACACTAATAACTTAATACTCAAAATACATCCCATTCTTAACAAAACACTCTATACCTTTTCGCACAAATCCAATAGAGTTTTTTGATTTTTTTGGCTTTTTTTAAAATTTAAGGGAGGTTTTTTTTATTTTTTATAGAATATTTAATGTATAATGCATTATTAAATTCTTTAAAGGAGGTATAATATTATGAAAAACTTTGAAACTTTAACTTCAAATGAA
The DNA here is from genome assembly GCA_934746785.1 of uncultured Clostridium sp. Classification (GTDB taxonomy): domain Bacteria; phylum Bacillota; class Clostridia; order Clostridiales; family Clostridiaceae; genus Clostridium. Next base: position 355 of record CAKVFO010000078.1, read on the forward strand.
CTAACTAATGTAAACGCTGGAGGTGTTATTGGTGCAGGAGTTGGGGCTTGTGTAGGCGGACTTGGCGGACTTGTAACAGGAACTGTTTCTGCTATATATAATCGTGATTTAAGCAAAATAAATAAGCATGTAGCTATTGGCGGCGCTGGAGGTGCTACTATTGGCTTCTTCTGCCCAGAACCTTAAAATGAAAAATATTAATAAAATTAAATATTTGCTTCACAAATGGAAAAATAGCTTAGAATATTTTTTAGGAGGTGCCATTATGTTATTTTTAATATCATATGCACTTCAAACATTTATACTAAAACCTATTCTTTCAATAAGCTTATCGAATACTGAACTAGCTATTAACAGTATTGTTTTTGCAGCGTTTTTTTCAATCTATTTAACACACTTTTTTAGATTAGAAACAAAAACTTTTGATATAAGTAATAAAGATTCATTTATAGATAACCTTAATTCAAAACTATTAGAAATCTCTTATTATCCAGATAAATCTATAAATAATCTAATTACATATAAGTGTAAAAAAATTTTTCAATTTAACTTTTTACTATATGATATTTCAGTACAAATAAAAGATAATAATGCATTAATAAGCGGACCTAGAGCATATATTAATAAAATTGAACAATAAGGCAACGAGTTGCAGTGAAATACAGCTAAAGCTGTGTGAAATTGAAGCAAGCTTCAGTGAAAGAGTGAAGAGTTGAGGTGGAAACTCCACGGAGTTTCTATTAATAAAAAGGGCTGAACCTAAGGTTCAACCTAGAAAAATTTGTAATTAAAATATATATTCACTCCGAAATTCTGAGAGTTTACGATTCAGAATTTCCTCCTTCATTCCTGCATTCTGTAGAGACTTTAATTTGAGATCTATCACCAAGAAAAATACACCCTCATTCCCAAGTACACTCTCAGCTACATTCTCATAAGTCCCGACATTAAGCATACTCCATCTGCCCCAGCCCTCAATGCCTCATCCATATTCTCTTCATTAATCCCCCCAAGAGCATAAACATCTATATGAACTGAATTACAAACCTTATTCAAAAACTCTACCCCCCTAGGTTTAAGCCCCTTCTTACAATCAGTTTCAAAAACATGACCAGCAGTAATATAATCAGCCCCTAACCTTTCAGCTAAAACAGCCTCTTCTACTGAATGAGTTGAAACACCTATCTTTTTAAAATACTTTACCTTATCCTTATTCTCCTGAAGAACCTTCAAAGGCAGATGAATCTTCTTATAATCAAGCTTTATGGCCACATCAATAAAATTATGAAGTATGCACTCAATGCCATGTTCATCACACTTCTTAATTACTTCCCTAGCTAAAACTTCATATTCATCTTCAGATAAATCCTTCTCCCTCAGCACTAACATATCAGGCTTCTTCTTAGCTATAATATCAATCTGCTCTAACAAAGAACCTTTGCAAAGCTTTCTATTAGAAAAAGCCACCAACTTATACAAAGACATAATCATTCATCACAGGCTGAAGTCCCTCTGCCTTTATAGCATTATAAACTTCATCTACATTTCTAGTATCATTAATTTCAAATTGATCATCACCCTGGTCATCAATATCTGAACTATGACTTCCTATACCTGTACTTACTCCTGCTGAAATCTTTGTAGCTGCAATTCCTATAACCTTATTTCTAAAACCTGCTCTTTCCCTTGTAGAAATAGTCATACCTGCAAAAGGCATAAATATTCTATAAGCACACATTACTTGAAGAAGCTGTTTTTCATGAACATCTTTAGGATTAATCTTATCATTATTAATAATAGGTCTTAGTCTTGGACATGAGAAAGATATTTCAGCATAAGGATATTTTCTCTGTAAAAGATAAGCATGCATTCCTGTTGCAAAGGCATCCTTTCTAAAATCAGAAAGTCCTAAAAGTGCAGCAAAAGCTACTCCTCTCATTCCTCCTTTTAAGGCACGTTCCTGAGCATTTAATCTATAAGGGAATATTCTCTTATGGCCAGCTAAATGTAAAGTTTCATATTTATCTGAATTATAAGTTTCTTGAAAAACTGTTACATAATCGACACCACATTCATGAAGATATGCATATTCATCTGAATTCATAGGATATACTTCAATACCTATATTCTTAAAATACTTCTTAGCAACTTTGCAGGCTTCACCAATGTACTTAACATCAGACATTTTACGGCTTTCCCCAGTTAAGATTAAAACTTCTTCAAGGCCAGTTTTAGCTATTGCCTGCATTTCCTTTTCTATTTCTTCTATATTAAGTCTTGCTCTTCTTATTTTGTTATGACAGTTGAATCCACAATAGATACAGTAATTTTCACAATAGTTAGCTATATATAAAGGAGTAAATAAACATATACTAGTTCCAAAATGTTTTTCCTTTTCTAGCTTTGCCCTTTGTGCCATCTGCTCTAAAAAAGGTTCTGCTGCTGGTGATAATAATGCTGCAAAGTCTTCAGGCTTTAGAACATCTTTTCTTAATGCCCTCATCACATCTCCTGCTGTATATTTGCTGTAATCATAGTCATTCATTTTTGAAATAACTTCATTCATTATATTAGAATCTTCTAATACTTCCATACCCTCTAGGTACTTCATATGATCTATTCTCTGTTCCACTATTTTCAGCCCCCTATTAATCTTCTAAAAATCCTGTAAGTGGTGAAGAAGCTGATGCACCCTTGCTTCTATCTAATACTCTTCCAAGTCCTGCTCTATAAGCTAATCTTCCTGCTTCAATAGCTGACTTAAAAGCTGCTGCCATCATAGGTAAATCACCTGCTGTAGCTAAAGCTGTATTTGCCATAATAGCTGCTGCTCCCATTTCCATAGCTTCACAGGCTTGTGATGGAGAGCCAATTCCCGCATCAACTATAATAGGTAAATCTATCTCATCAATTAAAATCTTTATAAAGTCTTTAGTAGCAAGACCTCTATTAGAACCAATTGGTGATGCTAAAGGCATAATAGCTGCTGCTCCTGCTTCCTTTAAATCTCTTGCTACATTTAAATCTGGATACATATATGGCATAACAACAAAACCTTCTTCAGCTAGAATTTTAGTTGCTTTAATAGTTTCCTCATTATCAGGTAAAAGGTATTTAGAATCTCTCATAATTTCAATTTTAATAAAATTACCACATCCAAGTTCTCTTGCTAAATTTGCTATTCTAACAGCCTCTTCAGCATTTCTTGCTCCTGATGTATTAGGAATTAATGTTGTCCCTTCTGGAATTGCATCCATAATATTAACATTATCATTTTTATTAGTATTAGCTCTTCTAACAGCTAAAGTAATCATTTCAGCTCCTGCATTTTCTATTGCTGCCTTTATTAAATTAACATTATATTTTCCTGAACCCAAAATAAATCTTGAATTAAATTCATGCCCACCTATAACTAACTTATCATCATTGTTTTTCATATCTATATCTCCTCTATTCCTAAAATTAATCTTATAACCATATTTGCTTCATGACCTGCACATATATTTACTCTGCCTGCCATAAGTCCAATACCTGAATAAGCATCTGTCACCCTGTCTCCACAAAGGTATAAATTTTTCATAATTCTTTTTGTCTCAATCTTATTGCTGCTTTCATAACCTGCCATTCCTGAAGATGAAACTATCTTCATATCTTTGCAGTTTGCTAATAAAGTATTTACTAAAATAGCCTTATTATCTGGATTATCAAAGGCTTCACATACTATTGGATAATCTTTAAAAATCTCAACTGCATTTTCTTCAGTTACTTTAACTGTTTCAGTTGTAATATTTAAATAGGGATTTATATTTAAAAGAAGTTCCTTTAAAGCTTCTGTTTTCAATCTTCCTAAATGTTCTATAGTATAAGCCTGTCTATTTAAATTAGTTAAATCTACAGTATCAAAATCAACTAAATGTATATGACCTATTCCTGACCTAGCTAAAGAAACTGCTGTATTAGACCCAATACCTCCAAGGCCTGCAACAGCAACTTCTGAAAGTTTTAGCTTGTTATAAATTTCAGTTGAAAATCTTTTATCCATTGCCTCTTCAAATTCTTCTCTAGAAGGCACTCTAACTTCCTTATTCATAAAATCAGCCCCCTCCTACAAAACTTACTACTTCTAATTTGTCACCTTCAGCTATCATTGTTTTTCCATATTCAGCTTTAGGAACTATGTTGCCATTTAGCTCAACAGCTACTCTTGATATAGTATAATTCTCTTGATTTAAATAAGCTTCTAAGGATAAACCTTCTGCATTATTTACTACTTCTCCATTTACTTTAACCATGTTTTTTGCCCCCCCTTTTAAACAACTAAAAAAGGCCGCACGAAGGAAACTACACCCGTGGTGGTGTACCCCTTCGTGCGACCTTGTCCGTCACATTCTACATACTATTATAGTTTCAATTTTTCCCTTTGTCAATTTTTCTTACAAAACCCATTTTTAGTCTCAAAATTAAAATTCCAGCAAATAATATATTTGCTCCAATTACAAAAACAGATGGCAATACCCCTGCCAAAGCTATTATTATACTTGCACTAATTGAAATAAATATAGCTGCTTCACTATAATATTAAATATGACGTTATTATTTTACCTTTTATTTCACTTTACTTATCTCTCACTAAATGGTTAAATAGTATTAATTTAAATTATAAAATTTTGGAGGATTTATATGCGTGGTTCATGGCAAGAGTATTTTATGGAAATAGCTGAAAGTATAGCTAAAAGAGGAACTTGTGACAGGGCATTTGTTGGAGCTGTTATTGTAAATGATGATAATAGAATAGTCAGTACGGGATATAATGGCAGTATTTCAGGAGATGAGCATTGTATAGATACTAATCATAAAATGAGAGATGGACACTGTATTCGTACAATCCATGCTGAACAAAATGCTTTATATTATTGTGCTAAAGAAGGAATTAAAGTTAAAGGATGTTCTATATATGTTACCCACTTCCCTTGCCTTAATTGTACTAAGGCTCTAATTCAATCCGGTATTAAACATATTTATTATAAAAATGACTATAGAATTGATGAGTATGCCCTAGAACTTTTAGATATAGCTAAAGTTACATATACAAAGCTATAATATAAAAATAAGGAACTATGATTAAGTTATAGCTCCTTATTTTATACTAATTATAATTACTTCTCATTAAAGTATTATGTTTATTTTAAATTTAATTCATATGAAAACTCACACACATCATCAGAATATACATAATCTACCATATCGTTAAATGACCATGTTAATGTAGCATTTTCATAATTTTCTTTTATTTCGTTAGGTACAGATACATATATTAAGAAGTTACCTGAACTTAAAGGACGTACATCACCATAGTTAAATCCTTTTCCATCACTATCTTCTATTAATGTATCTGGCTCATATTTATATTTGTCATTAAACTTAATTTCCATTAATGATCCATGCTTAGTTTCTATTGTTTCACCTGATATATTCTTTACAGTTCCCTTTATAACAAAGTAAACTTCTCCTTCAACATCTTCATGATAACTATATACACTTGAAGTATTACTTGGTAATATTTCTTCCATCCATACAGCTTCATCTAATTTAAACTCTACAACATCTTTAGCTACTACATCTTCTCCCAACTTTATAGTAGTTGCTTTTGAGTCTTTACTTCCCTTTTTATCTTTACTTTTTTCCTTTACACTATCTACAGTATCACTTTTTGAAACAGACTCCTTATTATCTGCTTTATTAGAGCATCCAACAGTAGACATTCCCAACATTAACATTGATAAAACTATTAATAATTTTTTCATTTGTTTATTACTCCCCTTTGTATCTTTATTTCACATATTATCGGATGACTATAAAAAATAATTTAATCTAAGTAAATAATCCTAATGTTATTTTCTCAAATTTTTAATTATCATCCTTCTAATACTTCTTAGATACTTTATCAGTAAAAATTTCCACTGTCAATTTGTATATATAAGTAATTAGATTAATATTTTTTATTTATTTTAATTAGTTACCTATATTTTTATTCATTTTATTTCCTTATTTATGTATATGTAAAATAATAATATTTTTCTTCATATATTTCCAATCAACTTCATTTTCGCCGTAACTTTTCCTCGAAATTTGTATTACTTTTTTATACATTAAAAAAGCTGAGGTAAAAACCTCAGCCTAAAAATTTATATTTAACAAGACATTCTGAAAATTTACACTTCAGAATTTCCTCATTCATTTTTAAATTATGCCTATCCCCAAATAGCATTTGCCCATTCTGGATGATCTATAAATGGATTTCTATTGTGTTGATATTTATTATATATTATGTCATTTCTTCTTCTTTCAATTTCATCAACTGGATCTTGTTCATTCCATTTAAGAAGAACACTTAATCTTCCCATATAAGGAGCTGTTCCATTATTAACTTTATCATTAAGCTCTAAGTCAACTTCCCCATTATCTCCTTCATATCTTACAGCCATGTAGAATAACATTCTTGCTACATCACCTTTAACTTCATCCCTTGGTTCCCATGAATCTCTGTCATATCTACATCCAGTTGCTTCACTATGAATTACTCCACCATTATCAAAATCAAGGTGTCCCCTAGTACTATTAACTGATGCATCTGTAGCTCTTAAATGATGAAGGTCAGTTCCAGGTCCTGCTGTTGTTCCAAAGTTTCCATGAGACTTAGCCCATACATGTTCTCTATTCCAATCATTTACCCCTGAACCATTGCTTGATTTAGATTGTGAACGTCCAGTATAAAGAAGTATTACATTATTAGGATTATTAGGATCTTCATCAGTATCCTTTATTCCCTGCCATACTTGTTTATAAGATAACTTTGTATGACCTTTAATAATGTTATGAAGAGCTGCTTTTAATGTTTCACCACTCTTACCCATAGCATTTTTATAATATGTTTTATCATATTCACCATTAACTACAGGAATAGTTGGTTTATCAGGAGTAACTGGGTTATCTGGAATAACTGGTTTGTCACCTGAAGTACTATTAGGATAAGCAACATTAGTTACAGATTTTATACCTGGATGTGAGAAGTATCCTGTAAGTTCCCCTGTAACTATAACTTGTTTTCCTATTAAATTCTTGTTGCTCTTAAGACCAAAAGATTTTCTAAAGTTCTTTGGAAGCTGTACATAAATCATTTTAGAAGTACTAGTTTCCCATGCAGTATCAGCTATTGCAATAGCATTATCATTAGTAGCATTTTTCACTACTTTATTAGTTGCTGTTGGCTGACCAACTACATATCCAATTACTGCTTTTTTAGCGCTTTTTTGATTCTTTATAGCTTGTCCTACGCTAAAAGTATTTTCATTTGTACTAGTTCCATTAGCTGCAAATGCTACATTTGTAATGCAAGAAAAAGCCATAGCAAGCATAAGCACAAAAGAAACTATAAAGCTTTTTTTGTTAATTTTTTTCTTTTCCATATATATTCCCCCTAATATTTATCTGCAAGAAAATAATAACATTTAATACTGTTTTAGTAAATAATTTTATATTAACCCAAAAAAATCAGAGTCAAATCATTTCTAATTCGACTCTGATTTTTATTAAGATAAAACAAATATTTATGCATTAACTAATGAATCCTGTGATTCCTTTTTTTCATTCATTACTTTTCCTGCCTTAAAATGAAATACTCCAATTGTCATAAGTACAAACACTACTAATATTGATAATAAAACTAAAATATCCTTTGTTATGCTTACTCCATCACATATTGATGCCCTAAATGCATGTACACAATATGTAAATGGCATAAATGGTTTTATTATACTGTAGATAGGTGCTGCTAATTCTACTGGATATGTTCCTGCACATCCTCCTAATTGAAGTACCATAAATACTAACATTAAGAAACTTCCTACTTTGCCTAGTAATATATTAAAGAAATACATAATAGCCATAAATGTTAATGATGCAACACATGCTATTAATATAGTTTGAGGTAATCTTGCTGGATTTAATCCATTTATACCTTTAAGCATTAATACCATAATTATAGCTTGTAATACTGTAACAACTCCAAGTATTGAAGCTTTACTTAACCACCACTTAAATCCACTTTCCATTTTACCTGTGTAGCTTGTTAATGGATACATTATACAGAACGCTATACATGCTACCCATAATCCAACACACATCATATATGGTGCCATTGCATTACCATTGTTATCAACGTTAGTCATAAGGCTTTCATCTGCTTCAACTGGATTTGCAATCATTTCATAAGTATCATCAGAAGTATTCATACCATTTACTTCATCTGCTCCACTTGTTAATCCATCATTTAATTTTACTGTTCCATCATATAAATCATTTAAACCATTGCCTAAAGTTTCTGAACCATCTGCAAGTTTTCCTGAACCATCACTTATTTTTTGTGCTCCATCTGAAAGTTCAGATGTACCTGATAATATTTCACCATTTTTTGATGTTAATTTATTTAATCCATTATGAAGTTCACTAATTCCTCCATTAATTCTTCCATTGTTTGATGTCAATTCATTTAATCCACTATGAAGTTCACTTGCACCTAAAAATAATTTATTTATTCCTAATGGCATATAAATAGTTGATTCATTTAATTTGTCAACAGCTGATGTATAATTATTAACACCAGTTGCTAAATCACTTGTTCCATTTCCAATTGCTTTCGCAGCTTGGATAAGGCCCATATCCTCTGGATTTTTTCCTTGTTTATCTAAAGAATACTTAATAGTACTTAAGCCTCCTGTTAATTGGTTTATAGTACTTGTATTCGCAGGCAAAACTAATTTAGATTGATCCGCAACAGTCTTAACTCCTGTTTTTATATTGTTCATACTAGAAGAAAAGTCATTAGCTACCTTCTTTGTATCATTACCTATGGAAGTAAGATTATTATTCAAATCTGTACCATTGTTTTGTAATATATTCAAGATCTCAGCTTTTTGAGTATCACTCAAACTATTAAAAGCACTTGAAGCGACTATTTGAGAAGTTGTATTTTTATACACATTTCCAGCTGCTTCTGCATTGCTTCCTATAGCTTGAAGAGAACTTGCAATATTACTTGAATCAGCATTTTGAATCTTGTTATTAAAATCTTGAATTCCATCATTTAACGCTGAGTTAGCATCCTTTAATTCATTTATTTTTTTCTGTGATTCTGAATCAGCATTAACTACTTCTCCTATAGTATCAGACATCATACCTAAAGCATTTACAATTTTATTATTACTTTCTGATAATTTATAAACACCTTCATTTAATAAATTTGAATTAGATGAAATTTGATTTATTCCACTAGAAATATTCGGTACCGCTCCATTAAGAGAACCTAATCCTGATGCTATCTGAACAGAACCCTCTTTAGCTCTTTGCACTCCATCTGTATATTGCTTAATTCCTGGTTCTAATTCAGCCGATCCATCCTTTGCCTTCTTAACTCCATCAGTATATTGATCTAGTCCTACCTTTAATTCATCAGCACCATCTTTAAATACTAATGATTTTGAAGCAAGTTCTTTTGCACCACTAGTAATTTCTCCATTACCATCTTTAAGCTTATTAACACCATCAAGGGCATCATTAGTTCCATCTGCAGCTTCAGTTAAGCCTTCACCAAGATCATTAACCTTATCAAAAATTGTTTCTGCATATTCTTTTGTAATTTTTTCTTGAATACTATTTCTTATCTTAGTTACTGCTGTCTCACTCATCTTTGATGCTATATAATTTGTTCCTGGATTTATTTCATACTCCAATGTCATCTGCTTTGGAGTATCATCCATTAAAGTTGTAGCATTTTCAGAAAAATCTTCTGGTATAGTTACAACCATATAATATGTACCATTTTCCAACCCACTTTTAGCTACATCCTTATCAACAAAGTTGAAGTCAAGCGAGTTATTTTCCTTTAAGTTATCAACAAGTTCTTTACCAACATCCATAGTTTTATCTTCATAAATTACTGATTTATCATTGTTAACTATAGCTACTGGAAGCTTGTCTACTTCACCATATGGGTCCCACATAGAACCTAGAAAAATTGTTGTATAAATTGTTGGAATAATCATAATTGCTATAACAACAACCATCATAAACTTATTCTTAAATAAACTTTTCCATTCACTCTTTATCATTTAATTTCCTCCTCCGTAAGATTTAAATTAAATGGCAAGATATATTGAAAAATAAGAATTAGGATTGATTTAACTTATTATACATAATATTGTTTTTTCCTTCAGAAAATATTATAATTTATGCATAAATATGACTTCAACCATCAATAATTATTGAAATGTAGCTTTCTAGACATAAATATGTTTACATGTCGATTAATAAAAGGAGAAATTTATGCCTGATAGAAGAACTAGAAAAACAAAAGCTCAACTTAGAGCTGCACTTGTTAAATTATTAAAAAAGAAAAAAATAAATGAAATTACAGTAAAAGAAATTGTTGAAGAAGCAGATATAAATCGTTCTACTTTCTATCTGCACTACACTGATATTTATGATTTATTAGAAAAAATAGAAATGGAACTATTAAATGAGTTCATTACTTTAACTAGAGAGTATGAAGATTTTCGTAATGATATCAACTCTAATTATTCATATCTAACAAAGTTATTTGAAATCTTATTAAATAATATTGATATTGTAAGTATCCTTTTAGGACCTAATGGCGATATATCTTTTGTAAATCAGATAAAACATATGATTTCAGATAAAATAATAGAGGATTTTAATAATAGTTCTATAAATAATTCTCTTTTAGATGTAGAATACACCTTTTCTTTTTACTTAAATGGATGTATTGGTCTTATAGAACATTGGATTGAAACTGGAGTTAAAGATTCTCCAGAACATATGGCCAAGCTATGCTATCACTTAATTAATAATGGAATAAAGAGCTACTTTGATGTACCGTAATAAGAAAGTGAAGTCCACTTAGTGAGTTACAATTAATATTTTTTATTAAAGGCTGATACACAAAAAGATGTATCAGCCTTTTGTTTTATTAATTAGTTTTCTTATATTCACTCACACTCTTCCCTATCCACATGGTGAAGGCTCGCAAAAATGAATTTAATTCTTGATATCCTAATAAATATGCAATATCATTTGTTGATATATCTGTATTACTTATATAATGAATTGCAAGCATCTCACGGGTATTATTTAACTGTCTTTGAAAAGTTGTATTTTCACCGGAAAGTTTACGTTGTAATGTTCTTTTTGAGATTCCAAGTTTTGCAGCAACATTATCGATTCCACATAGACTCATCATAGCTGATAAAAGGAATCTTAAGATCTTCCATACGGTATGAAATTGCATTCCTTTCACTTGCTTCTACGCCTATACCTAAAAATGATTCAAACGCATCTGTTTTGACTGGTATTTTCATTTCCGCCTTTACTGGTATGATTGCTTCTTTTGTTGCCCTTCTAATGATTCCAGTTAGGAAAACAAACTCTGTTTCCACAAGGAACTGTGGTAATTCATCTATTCCATCTTCTGTTGTATATTCAATAGACAATACTTCATCCTTCTCACTTAAAAGCATTACCATTGGACCAATTAGACGCTTATATTTTGAAATTCGTTCCAAACATACAGATCCATTCTTACTACAATATGCAGCAAAAATAGGTGGTGAAAAAGTTTCAATGCGGTCCATGCTTGCCATTTTAACCGGAATTTCTGGATCTTTAATTAAACTACCAACTACATCCATAAATCTGAAATACTCTTTTTGTGTCATAGTAAGCGGCTCGCGAAAAAATATACCTTGTGGCAGTTGTGCTTTTTTAAGTACTTCTTCTAAATTAACTCCATAATGTTCAAGCAATTCTCTATATTTTCCATCAACTATAAATCTCTTCAAAATATATCACCACCTACTTTTATTTTTTTGCACTTCCTGAAATCTGCTGACTATATATAAAATCCATCATCGCTTTTCTAGGCATCATTGGTGCAAGAGACATAAATATTTTCTGCCATCCTGGTAATCCTGATAAAACATTTAATTTCCCAGACATCATTCCCTCATATCCATCTTTTGCAACCTTATCTGGTGATACGGCATTAGCAAATAATTTAGTATCTTCTAAATTTCCTGTTTTAGCAAATCCCGTTTCCATTGCTCCAGGCATTAACGCTGTCACAGTAACTCCAGTTCCCTTTAATTCTCTCCAAAGCGCATTAGAGAAACTTGTAATATATGATTTTATAGCATAATAAACAGCTTGTAGTGGTCCTGGTAATATCGCTGCAGTAGAAGATACATTTAATATTTTACCATTGCCACGTTTAAGTAAATCAGGTATGAATAACTTACATAGTCTTGTTGGAGTTTCAATATTTACTGCTATCATAGACATATCCTGTTCCATTGTTCTTTCTCTAGCAAAATCTCCTTGACCTCCAAATCCTGCATTGTTAATCAGATAATCAACTTTCCATCCATTCTCTTTGCAAGTATTATAAATGAACTCAGCAGCTGACGCCTCTGAAAGATCAACAGCAATTATATTTACAGTAACTTTATATTTTTCTTCTATATAACGTTTTTGCTCTTTTAACTTTTTTTCACTTCTTCCAACTAAAATTAAATCTCCCTTACTTGACGCATGTAACTCTACAAAACATGTTCCAAGTCCACCATATGATCCAGTAATTAAAGCTGTATTCCTCATTTTAATATACTCCACTTAATTATTTTAGTTAGTTTCTATGACATAGACTATAACAAAATTATATTGCCCAAAGAACATCATAATATGCCAATGCTTTATCAATTCATGCCATTTTATAATCACTGTCTTAGTGATTTATTAAATTGTGAAGAATTCCTAAATATATATAAATACCTATATAACCCTTTATGTTAAATGCTTTTATCTTTCAACTTATTAGCTATCTTTTCTATAAGAGAATTAATAATATTAGGCTCATCAGTATTAGAATTATGTCCAGCATTTTAAAGCCATGTCCTGACAGTCTTGCATATCTACCCTTGTCTCCATCATCATGTCTAACATTAGTTTCCTGCCATATTCAGGTACAGCAACACCTTTAGAACCTGACTTAAGTAGATAATTCCATGGATAATATCTATTTTATTTTTATATACTTTTTCAATCATGTTTTTCCTTCCACTCAAACTTACAAGTTATTTTATTTAGCATATACCAAGTTTGATAATTCCTTTATAATTCCATCTACTAGTTCTTCCCCTGGCATATGTCCTGTATTTTCAACAATATAACATTTCAAGTTAGGATTATGGCTGTTATCAACTAATTCCTTAACCCATGAAGTTGGTGTTACAATATCTGTGTCCCCCTGAAGAATAATATATGGAACTTCAACTTCTTTTAAAATCTTTGATAAATCTATCTTTAAAATTTCCCTCCAAATAGAAGTATTATTGGCATAACCATTTTTAATAACAGCTTTAAAATCTTTGAACTTATAATCTGGACTCATCATTAATCCAAGAATAAATTTAACTATTGATATTGGTTTTCCTTTTTTATTAGTATAAGCATCAGTATACTTACCAAGAGAAATAGAAATCATCTTTAAATCTTTTGATGTAAAATTATCAGCATCCATTTTTCTTATTACATCTATTTTTTTCTTAGATAACTTTGTCTGTGACAAAGAATTAATTACTTCATCATTCAAAAAAATATCCTTTATAATCTGACCACTTACAACTGCACCATCAACAATGTTAGGACATCTTTCTAAAACTTTTACAATTAATACACTTCCCCAGGATACTGCAAAAACATATATCTTATTATTAGGGAATAAGCTCTTAATATTATTAATTAAATCAACTGCCATTGTAACAAGCTTATCAACAGTAAAAGTATCATCAAGAGGATAATTATTTATTCCACACCCTAGCTGATCCCAATAAACCATTATAAATTTATCAGTAAACTCAGGAAGCATTCCTCTAGCTCCAACAGAAAGAGGTATTGGTGAGCCTGGTCCTCCGTGAAATGTTATTACTATAGGAAGGTCTTTAAACTTACCTTCAATTAATACTTTTTGATTATATCCTCCTAATTTAAAGTTATAAATTTCTGAAACTTTATTTTCTTTAATTATTTGTTTTCTCCCCATAATATATCCCCCATTAGAAATTCTCATATATCTCTTTATAGTATAGTACTTTCAAAGATTAAATAAAAATTTATGTGAATGCAATGAACAAGGTGGCTGACGCCACGCTTTTTTTAGCTCAGAAAGCAACTTTGCTACAGCCTGTCAAAAGATTCTAAAAGCAAAATAATTTCATATTAAAATACGAATTTAAAAATTTAATAAATATAATTGAACAGTTAGTAAATAGAGAATTATGAGTAATTATTGTGAAATAAGACATTGATACAGATAGCAGTACATAGAAACAACTAGAATATTTAAATGTTTATTTTTAATAATATTGTGCTATAATATAGGTATAAAAAAGTGTCATGCGACCAACATGACACTTCCTAGAACGTTTTTTCGATTTTAGGGCTATTAGATTAATTGATTGTTTTTGAAAAGAATGCTATTTGATGGGAGTATTCTTTTCTTTTGTTTTAAAAGAAAATTTAAAACCTTTTATGTTAATTTCAAGATTAAATTCACAATCTTTAGAAGTATGTTTTAATGCTCGTAATATTAGCATCAATATTATCGTTGATACTGATATTATTAACGTTCCAATAATCATCTCTAACACCACCCCCTTAGACTATTATTTCTAATAGCCCAAGGTGGCTAAACGTGTCTCAAAACCACCATTCCCATCCAATGGTTTTATTTATAAAGGCATTATATCATGTTATAAACTATTTATCTATTAATTAATTTTATATAAAATAAAATCAAATGATAACCACCCGTAAACGGGTCAAACTCATTTGTTCATACGCAATATCTTCTTGGATTTGATTTTTAATATATTCTTCTATTACCTTTTTATTTCTTCCTACAGTATCTACATAATATCCAGTGCACCAAAACTTTCTATTTCCGTATCTATACTTCATATTAGCATGCCTATTAAATATCATAAGTAAACTTTTACCTTTAAGATATCCCATAAATTGAGCTACGCTCAATTTTGGCGGTATGCTTACCAGCATATGAATATGATCTTTACATGCATTTGCTTCTATTATTTCTACACTTTTTTTGTTCACATAGCTTTCTTAATATCACTCCTATATCTGCTTTAATTTTTCCGTAAATTACTTTTTCTATACTTAGGTCCAAATATTATATGATATTTACAATTACATTGATGTGATATCGGATTAACCCCTTTATATTGGACAAAATCTATTTAATTCTAAGTTTTTCTTAACTTTATATTTTTATCCTTATTT
>CAKVFO010000079.1 GCA_934746785.1 uncultured Clostridium sp.
GGAAGGTTTTCTGTTTTGAAAGTGGACTTAGAATGCAGGAGTAGGATTTTTTCTTAGAGATAGTGTACTTCTCTTGGAAGGTTTTTTGTATTGGAAGTGGACTTAGAATGCAGAAGTGGGATTTTCTCTTAGAGATAGTGTACTTCTCTTGGAAGGTTTTCTGTTTTGCAAGTGAATTTAGAATGCAGAAGTGGGATTTTTTCTTATAAAAAGTATATTTCTCTTGGAAGGTTTTCTGTTTTGAAAGTGGACTTAGAATGCAGGAGTAGGATTTTTTCTTAGAGATAGTGTACTTCTCTTGGGAGTTTTTTTGTATTGAAAGTGGACTTAGAATGCAGAAGTGGGATTTTCTCTTAGAGATAGTGTATTTTCCTTGGAAGGTTTTCTATTTTGAAAGTGGAGAATAGAAGTAATATTTTTATGAATCATAACCAGCCGCTTAAAAATATTGCTTCTACCTCCTTAAATAGTAACGGAAATTTTACTTTTCGGTTCTTTTGCGGCACTACATTTTTCTTTTTAACGTATTAGACAACTTACATATTGGGAAGCCAGTAATAATCAGCACTCCCTCTCCAAAAGCTTTTAATTTCCTATACGTTAAGAAAGGATCTAATTGATAAGAAATTCCTTTTAACTACTATTCTTTACAACTCTTGTTAATGTTAAACTATTCCTAATGAAAATGATAAAATAGGAGAGTTAGATTTAAATACAACTCTTGTTAATGTTAAACACAGTGCCTATGGTACTCAGAATGTATCTCTTTCAAATTTAAATACAACTCTTGTTAATGTTAAACACTATAAAAACTTATCTTTATTTTTAAAGGTAAGTATTTAAATACAACTCTTGTTAATGTTAAACGAAACAATTAATAATACAACTCATCCTGAAATTGCTAATTTAAATACAACTCTTGTTAATGTTAAACTCTTGACATAATTATGTTAAAAGGATTCTATAACGAATTTAAATACAACTCTTGTTAATGTTAAACAATGATTATCATATGAGAAAGAGGGATAGTATGAGGTATTTAAATACAACTCTTGTTAATGTTAAACAGGAATGAAAATGAAAGATAATACAAAAACAATGGCATTTAAATACAACTCTTGTTAATGTTAAACAAGTGAGGTGGTTAAATGGATATTAGCGAAAATGGTTATTTAAATACAACTCTTGTTAATGTTAAACAATTTAAAGAATATTGTAGTTAATCAAACAATAAATATTTAAATACAACTCTTGTTAATGTTAAACTCTGAAGCTGGATTTTTATTATATCTTAAATTTGCATTTAAATACAACTCTTGTTAATGTTAAACGCGAATGGAGTCCGAGTTTTGAGGATCTAAAAGTATTTAAATACAACTCTTGTTAATGTTAAACTGGCACTTCTTCCAGCGAAAAACTATCATCATCATCATTTAAATACAACTCTTGTTAATGTTAAACTGGCCATGCAGATAATGCATCAGCAGTTGAGAAGTCATTTAAATACAACTCTTGTTAATGTTAAACACAAGTGTTCGTCCCCTATGAACACCTTAAAATAATTTAAATACAACTCTTGTTAATGTTAAACGAAGTTATACTTTAGGGGAAGGACAAGTTTTAACATGATTTAAATACAACTCTTGTTAATGTTAAACAAAAATATGTATAAAGTTATTGCAATAATTTTATTATTTAAATACAACTCTTGTTAATGTTAAACAAAGAAATAAGGAGTGATTTAGATGAAAGCAAAGATATTTAAATACAACTCTTGTTAATGTTAAACTAAATCTGAAGGAAATAATAGATTTATATGTACTGGATTTAAATACAACTCTTGTTAATGTTAAACAAATGTTATCATATGTAAAAAATAAGAATTTCAAATTTAAATACAACTCTTGTTAATGTTAAACACATTGTCAGCGATAAAAGTACCTAAAGGAATATAATTTAAATACAACTCTTGTTAATGTTAAACTCTTATTGTCTGCTCTACTGCTGATTCTAAATCTAAATTTAAATACAACTCTTGTTAATGTTAAACTTGCAGTTGTAATAAAAGAAGACGGAAACCATTATGTATTTAAATACAACTCTTGTTAATGTTAAACAGTGTATTTATATATTATGTTTAATAATCAAACTTTATTTAAATACAACTCTTGTTAATGTTAAACAAAGGTATGAGTCTGGAGCATGTTCTATGGATTGATTTAAATACAACTCTTGTTAATGTTAAACGAGTTTGAAATAATAAGCAGGGAGGAAGCTTTTAAATTTAAATACAACTCTTGTTAATGTTAAACTTGTTTTTACTTAGTAGTAAACTAAGAATGTACCAAATTTAAATACAACTCTTGTTAATGTTAAACTGTAATAATTATAAATAAAGTATTAGTTTTAAGGAGATTTAAATACAACTCTTGTTAATGTTAAACCCTAGTTTTTAAGCCATTCTTTAATTATTATACACCTTTCAATCCAAGATATACAGTCATTTCTCAATATTTTTTCCAACCGAAGTGCCTAAGTTTAAAAATTACTGGTAAAAATCCTCCTATACATTGATATAACTCTTCTAAAGCTTGTTCTAATCTCTGAAACGGTTGGAAAACAGAGTCTTATTCTTCTATTTCAAATTATAATATCTTTACAACATTCTCATTCAGTAACAGCTCTTATGGACACTATAATCTCTAAGAATGGTGAAGTCTGGTGCTTTAGCTTACTAAGTTTGAATTAGCTTAATTTAAAAGGAGTTTGTCCTATTTTGAGCCAGGCTCCTTTTAATCTATCTATAATTATTATAATCAAAATCTCCTTATTTTCTTCTATTATACTCCTAATAAAATCTTATGAAATCTCAAAATAGTATGAGTATCACTCACTTCCATAGCAATACAAAATTTATCTGATGGATATTCTGCTTTTAATCTATATTTCCAAACATCCTCTTTATAAAGTTAAAATTAATGTCACTTTCATTCATCTCACACTCATTATCAACAAAATAATAATTGCATTTTATTATTCATTTTAATCATATCATTAAGCCTTTTCATCTATGTCCAAATACTGTCTAAAGATACTTGATTTAAAATATTCTCTTCAGAAGATTACAATTTTCACCACCCAGCAAAAAACTCTTCATTATTTTCTAGGTATCCATCAATAAATGTATTAATATTATCACATACATCCTTCATGAAATCCACAGCTGATATATATAGCCCACGGCTCCTTTCTTCTTGAAGTACATCTTCTTGGAGATTTTCAAGGCTTCTCTTAACACTTTGTAAATCTTCACTTAAATTGTTACATCTGTTTATTTTCTGTTTTCCTTTTATAAGTCACATATGAAGACGTTGAATGCAAGACTAACTTCCGTTATGTTAAAAAAGCGGAAGTTACTTTTTCAATTAACATATATATAAATTTTCTATTCCTCTATTATACTTTTTAAGAAAATATCAACAATATATACATTGACTTTAATAACTCATTCCTCTATAATAATTATTATTCAATAATGTTTTATATTTTTTAATATCAAATACAATAAATGTAATTATAGATTTTTAAATGAAAGAGGGATTTTTTAATGAATAAAGTTACTATTTCTGATTCAATAAAATACGTTGGTGCAAATGATAAAACAATAGATTTATTTGAAAGCCAATATAAAGTTCCAAATGGTGTTTCTTATAATTCATATGTTATTTTAGATGAAAAAATTGCCATTATGGATACTGTTGACAAAAGAGTTAAAGATGAATGGTTTAAAAATTTAGAAGAAGTATTAGAAGGAAAAACTCCTGATTACTTAATAATTTCTCACTTAGAACCAGATCATGCTGCTAATATACAAAATCTTTTTGAAAAATATCCTACAGTTAAATTAGTAGGTAATCAAAAAATATTTAACATGCTTCCTCAATTCTTTGATATGGATTTAGAAGGAAGAACTGTTACAGTTGCTGAAGGTGATGAACTTTGCCTTGGAGAACATACTCTAGTATTCGTTATGGCTCCTATGGTTCACTGGCCAGAAGTTATGGTTGAATATGAAAAGAAAGAAAAGGTTCTTTTCTCAGCTGATGGATTTGGTAAATTCGGTGCTTTAGACTGTGATGAAGAATGGACAGATGAAGCTAGAAGATACTTTATAAATATAGTTGGTAAATATGGAGCTGCTGTACAAACTTTATTAAAGAAGGCTGCTGCTCTTGACATTAAGACAATCTGCCCTCTTCATGGACCAGTTTTAAAAGAAGATTTAGGATTCTACATTGATAAATACTTAAAATGGAGCAGCTATACTCCTGAAGAAGAAGGAACTGTTGTAGCTTATGCTTCAATTCATGGAAACACAAAGGCTGCTGCTGAAAAGATGGCTGAAATTTTAAAATCAAAAGGTGAAAAGACTGCTTTATATGATTTATCAAGAGACGATATGTCAAAGGTAATCTCTGATTCTTATAAATATGATAAATTAGTTGTAGCTGGTGCTACTTATGATGGTGGAGTTTTCTGCTGCATGAATGACTTCTTACACAGATTAAAAATGAAGAACTTCCAAAAGAGAAAAGTTGCTATCATTGAAAATGGATCATGGGCACCTGTTGCAGGTAAATGCATGAAAGATATATTAAGCCAGATGAAGGATATTGAATTCTGTGGTGATATCTTAACTATACACTCTGTTGCTAGAGAAAAAGACTTTGAAGCAATGGACATTCTTGCTAATGAACTATTAAAGTAATGCAGATGTGAGGCTTTCCTTTAAGGCTAATGTAATTTACTTGAGAGTTTCTCTGTATTGAGGGTGTACTTAGAATGCAATGGTTAGACCAAATACACTACCCATTGCATTCTAATCAATCTTTAATTTGAGATAGTCCCTCAAGTGAAGTACACCTACATGCCCAAGCATACTTACTTCTACATTTTATCTAATCTCCAATAGAAACTAATCCCTTCCCCTCTCTAATAGCATCTTCTCCTATGGAAATTACATTTTCCAAATCCTCAATAGCATATTCATCTTCAAATCCACTCATCAAATCATTATCTAATAAATACCTGCATATCTTAACTATTTCCTTAACCGTATCTAAAGATAATTCTACATCACTATATGGATCAATTTTATACAATACACTCATATCCATATCTACTTTATTTCTAAGCTTATAAATATAACTGCTCATGTCATCAGTAAATATAGCATTACGCTCCTCTACCTTTATATCACTAATTTTATTTCCTATATAAAAATTCATGTTTTCCTCCTATTTTACTGGGAATGCTGTAATTACATTTCCTAATTCATCAATAATAACTCTTAAAGTATATACATCTTTACCTCTTGTATTTACACCAACTGGACTGCTAAAAGTCTGTTCAAAAACAAATCTTATATCATCTGTGTTACCTAATTTAACTATAAAGTTATCTCCCTTTAAAGTACTTTCAATTCCATCTTTTATATTAAAACTAGAATTAAAATGAGATTTAGCTGGATTTGTTGAATTTGGTCCATGTAACTTAAGAATATGCTTTCTATATTGTGATTCAGTTAATTTATAATTATCTGCTGCATTAAAAGCATCTTCAAATCCTGCCTTTTTCCCTAGGTTAGAAGCCTTATCAGCAGAATTTCCACTAACATTTCCTCTTGCTGAATTCTTAGCACTTTCTGCTCTTTCAACATTACTTGGACCGCTATTTAATTGTCCATTAGTTGTCATGGCTAATACAGTTCCAGTAACCCATGAAATAGCACCAGCTGTAGTTGTTATAATACCAGCAGCCTCCATTGGAATAGCTACAACAGTACCACCTCCAATAGTTCCTGCTTCTAAGGCAGCGCCTCCACCCATCAATCCAAGACCACCCATGGTTACTATAGCGCCATATCTTTGAAGCCCCTCTGCCATACAATTTAAGGCATAATCAGTATAATCTAAAACTGTGCCTGCAATATCTACAGTATAATTCCATGCTGTTTCATACCATGGAATCTCTTTATATGCATCTTTAGCATATTCTAAATCTTTTACATCTTGTTCTAAAGAATCATTTACATTTTCAAGAGTAGTTGTATATTGTTTCTCAACTTTGCTTAAAAAATCATCATATGCATTTTCATTAATAGTTACTGCTGATGGATTTATCATTGCTGTTACATTAGTAATCTCAGTTTTAAAAGCCATTAATCCTTCACTTATACTATTTAACCTATTTGCATAATTAATGTCAACATTATGTACCTTTTCTACTATGATTTTAAACGTCTCAGTACTTATATCATATTTATCACACATTTTGCTATAGTATGTATCAATATCATTTATATAATCATTAATATCTAAATCATCTATAAACCAATCAGTAACCCAGTCTACAAATCCCCATTGACTATCTTCATCAACATTTTTTCTAATTACCTCATTTAAATGTTCAATAGTGCTTTGAGAAAAATCTCTTTTTATACCACTCATTTTATCTCAGCACCTCTTTCTTATATTCTTCTATAGCTTTTCTTGTAACTTCATCAATTTCTGTATAACCATCCTTTATATCATCTAAACAGCTGACTGTACTTTGAACCATAACTTTGAAAGCATCAATGATTTGAATAAAATTATCCTCAACAATCTCCATGTATTGTCTCATATATCCACGGCCCTCAATTTCCAAAGCACTAATATTATCAGCCTCTATACTCTTTAACAAATTATTTAAGCAAGCAATTTCTTCTTCAATCTTATCCCTATTGACCTCTATTTTCTCCCCAGCCATTACTTATCCTCCTTAATATATGTAACTATCAGCTTCATCCATTTCAGTTACAAACTCTTCTGTACATTTTTGAGCCTTATCTGCCAAGTCATTAATCTGCCCCTTAAGTTTTGTTACTGCTTCAGAATATTTTTTAAAATTATTATGTACTTTTCCTGATACCAGCCCTTCATTTATAACCCTGTCCAATACTTCAGCATATGTATCTAAATATGTATTAAACTTATCAGCTAAATCTTTATAACTTTGTCCCATTGCCTTACAATCATCATCACACACAACTAAATCATAATCTAATGAATCACTCACCTCTAAACCTCCCTATCTTTCCTAGCTTCGTCCTTAAATATTTCAATCTGCCTATCATCTGCAAAATTTATTGAATTAAATTTCTTATTAAAAAGCAGATTATTTTTCATACTTAATACATAAGCTTTATCTACTTCATCACTAAATCCCTTAAAACATATTTTCTTAATAGACTTCTCATTAAAATGTATCAGCTTATTTTGCAATAAGTTCCCTGCTGGATATACTGTTCCTGAGTATGTAAAATAGATATTACTTTTTTCATTTGCTAAAAACCTATGAGTAATAATTATTTTAACTTCTTCATCACTATTTCTAGCTCTAATAAAGTCATCTTTCAAAACCACTACAGATCCAAGAGGAAGAATCTCTTCAGAAAAATCAATTAGCACACTAACTATCTTCTTTTTATTTTCTAAAGAAAGCTCTAACTTTTCATTATTAAGATGTAAAAAATGTTCTTCTTCAGTAGAGATTTCATCATATATTCTTAAAAGTTCATCTCTATTTTTAATTAATGTTAATGATATATTTAAAAGAAGTTCCTTTTCTTCATCTTTTAAAAAGCCCCTTCCCCCTATCCATTTTTTAAGTATTTCAGCCTTTGCTTCATCATAATTAAATATTACGTGAGACATAGCTTACCCCCTTTCTCGTTCTTATATTACATATTGTAACATTTTATTCACATAAATATATATATTAATAAATTTATAAATTTAGTATTATTAATTCAGAAGTGAGATTTTATCTTATAGCAAGTATATTTTTCTTGGAAGTTTTTCTGTTTTGAGAGTGGAATTAGAATGCAGGAATGAAGTATAAAACTCTTGCAGAGTTTCTTTGATTGTATGAGGTTCTGGATTCTAAGAGCCTGCGATTTAGAATTTATTCCTTCATTCCTGCATTCTAAAAATTATTTGATTTCAGATAATCTCTCAATAAAAATACACTCCCATCCCCAAATACACTTCCTTCTGCATTTCTACATTCCTTTCAAAAAAAGCTGAATGCTCAAAGATAAAAATCCATTCAACATTCAGCTCTCTCTTTATATTATATTTTTTATTTATGCAGCTTCTTTAATTACAAAAAGATTTTGAACCTTCCCATTAACAAGATTTATAAAAAAAGCACTTATAATTGGCATAAAACAAAACCATACACTATGTACAAAAAACCTCTTCCATACAACATAAGATATTGCCACTCCAATATGAAAAGACAATAAAGTAAATCCATAAAACTTAGCCCTATCTATATCTTCATTTTTTCTTCTTATGCAGAAATTTGTTAAACCAATTGAAAACTGACGTAGATTATTTGTTGAAAATATACTTGAACTTACATATCCTCTAGCCCCTTTAAAAGTATTCCATTGAAATGCCATAGAAAAAAATACTGGATAAAGACCTAAAACAGGATTCATCTCATCAGGCATAACCCCCATAATTCCTACAGCTGCAGCATCTATTATAATACTTAATGTTTTTACATTTATTACAGTTTTAGCTGGAATCCATACAGTTAATGCTATTGATAAAATATATAAGAGCATTGCTCCTATTCTTAAAAGTACATCAATATAATCTTTCCCCAATAGATTAGATACTAAATATATCATATTTGATGTCTGGGCAGAGCCTAAAAAATCACTTCTCTGCAAGATGCAATACATCCCTAAAAATCCCCCTATAAATGCAAGGTTATAGTGCAGCACACTATCATACTTATTATTCAATTTTTATGCCCCCATTTTTATTTTAATATTTTATAATCCAATACTATTATACCAGATTTTAGAACTATAATCTCTATTTATAAGATTAGGAATGTTTCTTTAAATAAAGGTAAGGAGATACATCCCCTTACCTCAATTTCAATTAAATAGTCCATATATTTTACATTACAAAATTCTGAATTAAACATTTTCATCTAATTCAACAAAGAAATTAAGCTAAAGCAAGTGACTTAATAGTTTCATAACCAGCTAGTCCATCAGCATTAAGGCCATGATTTCGCTACCATTTTATAACTTTTCTTTCAGTATCAGGTCCAAATATTCCATCAGGATTTAATCCAAGCCTTGATTGAATCCAAATAGTAAGTTCTGGTGTATGATAAGGAAGTCCAGCTAAAAGTCCCCTTATAGCATTATCAGTTTCTGGTCCATAAATATTATCATCAGGAATTCCAACTATTCAAGGAAAACCTGTATCCATAGGATAATCAACTCCATAATGCGCAATCCATCCTTTATATCCCTTGATTCTGCCATCTAAATTATCTCTTCCAAAATATCCTCCAGTATAAATCATGCAGTCAATACCGCTTAACTCCTTAAATCTATTTAAAAACTTTAAACATCTGTCCGTAATTTCTCCTGCACTTCTTCCATAATTATTAACCTCAATATCTAGTGCAGGAATACAATTATAAGTTAAATCCAATCTCCTTTGCTTTAGCATAATAAGTTTCAAGCATTGGGTCTACATAATCAACACCTTCAGTTGCTTTTATTATAATAATCTCAACTCCACTACTTTTTACAGCATTAAAATCTATATGTCCATCATTATTACTAATATCAATGCCCCTCATCTATTCCCCTCCAATCTATTTAGTAAGGCTTCATCCTATAAGCTGACTTTCTATCTTTACCTATATTCTTCACCTACCAAAGCATCTATATCTATAAGTTCACCTGTCTCAGGATTATATATATTATTTAAAGACTGTTTTCTAATATTCTTACTTGCATCCAAAAATTCATCATACCTTTCAGTCTTCCTCTTCACATTGTTTACATATTCTATATAAGCATCTGTTAAATCTTTAGCATTTAATATATCAGCTGGGACTTGAACGTTCATAATATTTCCTAAATCATTTAATAAATTTTCAAAGGCTTTATCATTTTCAACAGTATATCTATCTGCATACTTTATAGCCCTATTTTGATTTTTCACCTCAGTTAAATAATCCTTAACATTGTTATAGCAGCTGTTATAATAATCTTCTCCTTCATGTTTTTGTCCTAATCCTTTAATTTCTTTATAATTTTCAATAAGTTCAACTAACACAGAAAAAGCACTTGAGAAATATGCTATATTATCCTTATGAAGAACCGCTAATCTACTATCTATTCCAAACTCATATTCTAATTCTGCCGTTGATATATCAGGGAAATGACCTGCTGCTGCATGTCCCATGTAAAAAGCACCTGGAATTACACTAGCAAAAGCTCTTGGAACTCTTTCAGAAAATGCTGGTATATCCATTCTTGATTCATCTTCTATAACCCACATATTATTTTGTAAAATAGGGTTTCTTGTTATAAGTCCTGAAAAACCAGAATGTGCAAAAGTATCTGCTATAATATGCATTCCTATTCCTAAAGATATTAAATCATTATAAATAACACTATTGTTACTAACTAAAGAATTAGCAGTTTTTCCTCCTGTCCCGCATCTTAAAGCACTTCTGTTCTTAATATCATATTCAGTTAAATCTGTAGGCTGAGTTCCTGGAAGAAAGTGAAAACAAATCCATGTCTTTGACATTGAAATAATATCATTAACCTGCTGAATACTTCCTGTAAATCCGCTCTTTATAATTGCCTGAATATTTTTCATTACATATTCACAAGTTGGATTTGAAATATTTGTTGATGTTGCAATATTAATATCCCCAGTTATATCTTCTGTAAAATCATCTACCATTTGAGCAGCTAGTGCTATTTTTCTTGATGACTGTTCATCCATTCCTGCTAAAATTGCTGCACAATAAGTTCCATATAAATGAAAATCTATATTCATTCTAATCCCCCCAAATTAATTTTTATCTAGCTTTAATAATCTCTTTAATTTTCTTTTTATTGCTTCTTGAAAAACTACAAGTACATTCTTCATTAAAATATAAAAGGTTATTTTTAAAGTCAGCCTTTACCACATTATTAAAATTAGCAATAGTAGAAGACCTGCACAAAATAAACTTTTTGTCTAAATTAACTGCTATCTTACTTACAGCTCCTCTTATTACTCCTTCTCCATTTTTATGTGTAACATTACATTTATGAGTTCCCTTTATAGTTTCTATGAAGAATATATCATTTAACACTATTTTTTCATAAAGCCCACTTTTATTTTCTATAAAAAGAGACTTTGTTACATCTCTTTCCTTATCCGTAATTATATCAATCATCTTAAGCATCTCATCTTCTAAGCTTTCTTTTGAAGTATTTATAAAGTATATAACCCTTGTACCTTTTTTTAATATAATCCTAGCCTCTTCATCACTATTTGATATAACAGTAAAAAACACATTCTCATATTTTGATGAAAACAGACTTATTATTTCATCCCATTCATATCCTAGTATCTTCCCTAAAGTAATATCTACAATAACTATTGTTTTTAGGCCCTTTATACATATATTAATAAGTTCTGTAATGCTCTCTGGTATATTTATAGAAAAATTAAGTAAATTATCATTTATTCTAAAGTATATATTATTTAACATCTCCCCTAATTTCTTTCTAATTACTTGATTTGACGAAATAATAATAAACTCCATAAGCCTACCTCTTTTAATCCCTAAATTCTTTCAGTATATCCTCCATTATTAATAGCAGATTTTCTAAGTCTATTACTAGAAGGTTTATCTGAATATAACAACCTTTCTTCTTCAATAGCCTTATAAAGGCTTGTCTCTTTTGAAAAGTTTATATAGTTATCACTTTCACTATCAGGATTAAAATTCCTTATTCTATCTTCAATTTTGTCTAATACATTTAGCATGTTACCCTTTTCAGTTTTTTCCTTAACCTGTCCATTAACTCCAGTAACTATAACATTAGAATCTGATGTTTCAAATTGATACTTGCAATATTCTATCTCTTCAATACCATCCTTAATATTTTTGTATACCTCTAAAGTTTTACTAAGATCTTTAATAACTTTATCTGCATTACTCTTTTCCTCTTCACTTAGCCTGTCTAAAGTTTCATTATTGTTTATTGATTTATTAACTTCATCTATTACTGAATTTATATCATCATAATTTACCATTTGTAATGCTAAATTCATATTGGACATTATATCATCTGAAAGATGTGCAAAGGTTGAGTTTACTTCATCTGCTATTTCAACATCTTCACCAAATTCCTCATAATAAATAGAAAGAATATCTTTTAAAAACATTGTTGTTCTCTTTATCTCTTCTATTCCTTCATTTAAAATGTCCTGCTCTTCTTCTAAATTAATTTCTTCATTAAATCCATTTGCTAAATTACTGCATCTAAGATTATTTTCAATACTTGATACATCCTTATCTATAGTTGAATTCATATCATCTGAAAGAATTCCTGTTGGATTACTTAATAACTGGCTGTGAGAATATTCTTTTCTAAACTTATACTCCTTGCCAAGGGCTACAAATTCTATAGAAGCTAAAAGCTTTTGTTCCTTAGATGAAGCTGCTGCTATAAATGTTAAATTTCTAATGTAGAATAAACTTAAAACTCCATCTATTACTGCATCTATGGCTTTAACTACCCCTTCTCCAATTTTTACACTTAAATTTGCCGCTGCCTTTGCTGCATTCAAGGCAAGAGTTGCAGTTCCCATAGCTACCTTTATCCCTGCTTTTGCTACTTCATAACAGGCAATCTCTGCATCATATTTTAACTTTTTAAATAATTTACTTTTCTTCTTCTTTCTTTTACAGTCTTCAATTTTTCTATTGTAATTATCTATTTCCCTCTGAAGGCCATCAACCTTTTTTTGAGCTTGGTTAAGACTTCTATTTAAACTTCCAACCTTTGACTTATAGGAATTTACTAAACCGTTTAACTTATCTGTAACCTTCTTAAATGAATTTTCAAGACCTGCTGTATCAACTATAAACATTAAATCAAAGCTTAAGGAATTTGCACTTCTCAAATCTGTTTTTATACTAAAAGAGCACATAAACACCTTGAAAATCTCAAATCTTAAATCTAAGGAAATATATTTTTTAAAGTATACAATACGTGCATCCATGCTAAAAATAGCTGCATAAGTCACATGGCCGTCTATATATAAACTTAAATATTTACTATTTCTATCTGCATTAACATATAGAAGAGGCCCTTTCTTTCCAGGCACTAAAAACTGATGCAATATACTGCTTTCAGGCAATGGAATTGGATTTTTCTGAGCCTTGCTAAAGGCTGATTCACTTACCTTAAATAACCCAAATTGAAATGGATCTGACTGTAAAAATCCTAATATTCCCTCATTAGGTTTCATAGAAAAGTAAATCTTAAACTCCACATTAAAAATCTTAATAACACCACATATAAACATTCCAGGGCTTATAATATATCCCCCAAAATCTATATCCTTAGGCTCCATAGAATAATAAAACTGTGGCTCTAGTGATAGCTTTCCCTTACTATCTATAAAGTAATGTCTAAGCCTTTTTTTATCTACTAACTCTATTCCCTGTACCTCACTTATAGGTGAAATATCAACAGCTCCTTTATCAAGCTTCAGCTTTTCATCTAATAAGCTGCTATTAAAAAAGTCAACTATACTATCTTTATTTTCTAAGCTTTCCTTTGTAAAATCATTCTTTAAAGCAAAATCAAAGCCTGTAAGTTTAATCTCATCAAAATCCTCCATTCCTGGAATGTTTAATCCTGTGAAATTTTCTATTAAACTTGATAAACTAAGTTCACTAACCCCTGCTGACATCATGCTTATATCTAAAACTTCACCATAAACCTTTAAGATTATTGCTCCAAAGACTCTAAGCTTTCTTATATATACTTCAGATAACATTCCAAAGGTTAACCC
Organism: uncultured Clostridium sp.; assembly: GCA_934746785.1. GTDB lineage: Bacteria > Bacillota > Clostridia > Clostridiales > Clostridiaceae > Clostridium. The sequence continues at coordinate 13,959 of CAKVFO010000079.1, forward strand.
ATTATCATAACCTATGATGACTGCAGTGTCTCCTAATTTAAACCCCTCAAATATTTCTACAGGTTTTGCTACATCTGCAGAAGCTGATATTAAAAAATAACTTAATCCCATTTGACAGCTTATAGTAAAAATAATATCAGGCAGAACTTTTAACAAAAATGATCCGCTTACCTGAAAGCTAATATTTTTCTTGCTTATATCAAAAGCTAAAAACATATTAAAAACCTTTATTATACTGTTATCTATTTCAGGTATAGTAAGAATTCCTATAAACTCAGAAGTTTTCTCTACTACTCCTACATAAAGATCCATAGCCTTTATGCCTAAAAGCTCACTCATTGCTTTTGTAAAAATACTATCCTTTCCTTCAAAAACAAATTCTCCACATAATAAAAAGTTGTATTCATTTATTACTGAAGGCATTCTTGTTATACTATTGCCTTTAATTAAAGAATTTTTAGTACTCTCAGATAAAAATCTATTTATATTATTTAATCCTATAACACTGTTATTTCTATATAAAACAAGCATTTCTTCAATACCAAAAAATTCTGCTGCCTGTTTTAAGTATTTAAAAACTTCCTTTAAAAGTCCTTCCATAGGTAATTGATTTTTAAGAGATAATGCAAAAAGAAACAATGCACTTTTATCAATATTTGCTGCAATAAATGAAAAATTTGGACTAGTAAGAGCTAATATATTTTCATAGTCATAATGAAATAATGTAATAGAATCCTCTATATTATTAAGAACAGAAGGCATATTCTTACTAGCAAATGCTGATATATCTTCGCTTACAACATTTAATATATCTAAATTTTCAGATGACTCATCCTTTCCTAATATAAGTTTTCCCTCTAAGAGACATTTGCCTTTAACATATGCAAATGTCCCTTTAAAATCCTGTTTGAAAATTGAGCCTCTAATACCGAGGCCAAACTTTGAACTTTCCATAAAACTAATTTAACTTCTTTACATATTCATCAGGATTGAATAGAGCCATCTTTTCAATTACCTTACTTCTATTAGTATTCCAAACAGCTAAAGTAACTGAATCAATATTAATAAAAGTAATGTCTTGTGGAATAACTTCTTTTGCATCAATAATTAAACTAAAAGCATACTCAATAGTTTTATTAGCAGCTTCTGCACCTTCAGCCTTTTCACTTTTTATATAAAGATAGGCCATGTCAAGAATAACTCTTAACCTTTTAATATCTATCCCCTTAGATGCAGAATCATTTGATGACTTAATTTGATTTTCAATTTCTTCACTACTAATTTGAGGCGCAGATGAATCAACACCATTAATTAAATCGTTTACCTGAGAAATCATTTCCTCAATACTTACCCCATTATTTTTTTCTAAAGTATTTGGAGCTACTAATATTTCGTAGTTTTCTCCTTCCTTTTTGTAAGAAGCACTAAGGTTTGTACCTAAAAGTTCAAACTTAGCACCTAGCATTAAATTTAAATTACTCATTACATATTCCCCTCCTTTTTTTTGTATATTATACTACAATTGCCTGAATATTTTTTATATTGTGACATACATTGTAATTTTCAGTCTTTATTTTGCCATTTTTAATATTTTAAAGTAAGTATATTTTCCTTGGGGGGCTTTCTGTATTGAATGTGGACTTAGAATGCAGGAATGAAGGATGAAACTCTTACAGAGTTTCTTTGAAAATACAGGGGTGGACAAGCC
>CAKVFO010000080.1 GCA_934746785.1 uncultured Clostridium sp.
AAGAATTTCTTCTACTACCCTTGGAATATGAGTTTCATCTTGATACTGAATAAGTCCTATTTTAGAGGCTTCTCTTTCAACATCTGCATCAGACCACTTTTTAATTTTACGTTGAATTTCTCTATTTGTAAGCTCTGGGTGTTTCTTCTTAACCTCTTCTTCTAGCTGTTCTCTTAAATCTTCATAGCTTTTAAATTCACCAGTATTAATGTAATCTACATAAAAGCCTAAAACATTACAGTCTTCAATGGCCTTATCTATAGGATATTCATGAAGCATAGGCCCAAATAATTTTTCAGTAGTATTAATAACTTCACTTTTTTCATTTACTTTACCCTTAACATGGTTTTCATCAAATAAAGGAGTTCCTGTAAAGCCATAGAATAATCCATTTTTCCTAAAGTAATCTTTAATAGTTCCCATCATATCACCCATAGTTGTTCTATGAGCTTCATCTATAATAAATACAAATTTCTTTTCCTTTAAACTGTCATCCTGCTTTTCTTCTAATTCCTTTACTAAAGAATTTAGTTTAAAGGTTGTAGTTACTACAATTCCATTTTTCTTTTCTTTAAGTTTCTTCTTTAAAATATAAGTATGTTTTGTATCATCTACATCCACTGGCTCGTAAGCTGCATAAGCTTTAAAATTATCGCTGGTATTAGCATCTAACTCACGCCTGTCTACTAAGAATATAACCTTATCAAAACCAGCTCTAGTTGATAAAAATAGAGCTGTCTTAAAGCTTGTTATAGTCTTACCTGAACCTGTTGTATGCCATACAAAGCCCCCATGAGGAATATTATCTTCATTATCCCATCCAAGGCTTGCCCCCTCAATAGCTTGAAGGGCATAAACTTGATAAGGCCTCATTAGCATATGTTTTCTATTTTCAGCATCCTTAGCTTCATCAATAACTAAATAATCACCAACCATCTGATGTGCCATAGGTATCATTAAAAAATGTGATATTACATCATTCCAATTATTTATAGCCTTATTATCCTTATCTGCCCAGTGGAAGGTAAAGGCTTGGTTAAAATCTTTTAAAGACTTAGGTGTTGCAAAATAGCGGGTTTCCACCTCTGTAGTAATAACCATCATCTGAGAAAATGCCATAAAGTTATTAGTATATTCACCATCTTTATAATACCTAATAAATTGACCATAGGCCTCTTTCAATGATTTATCAGTACGTTTCTGCTCTATATTAATAAGAGGAAGTCCATTAATTAAAAGAACTATATCAAATCTATTGTTATTTTCAGTTACTACCTCTCTAGCAATTTGATAGCTGGAGTCTCCCCCTCTAACTTGAGCCTTCTTAAAGATAGTTAATGTTATCTGCTTTCTAGTAACTTTATAGTTATCATCACGAAATATACCATCAATCTTCCCTACAGATTCCTCCATGGCAAGAATCTTAGCTGCTTCATAACTATTGCTTATTCTATTAACCTGAGTCATAACCTGCTTAAATTCATTATCAGTAAGGAGTACACCTTCAAGCTGATCTGCATTAATACGGTTTAATTTCTTTCGCCAGTTATCTATAAGAGTCTTTACTGTAACTTTTTGTTTATTACCATTAATTTTATCTTTAATATCCTTTATAGATAAATTTGTATACTTTCGTATACTACTTATACCCTTTATTAATTTATTATTTGGCACTATCTTAATTCATATTTTGTCCATACTATTACTCCTATCAAAAATCATTTATATTAATTATAGGCTCTCCAGGAACACTATTTTTAAAATTCCCTCCATGCCATCCTTTTAAGTGCTCATTCAGTGTGCTGGATATATTATTTCACCTTTATCTGCTAACTGCGGATATTTTGCTGCACTATACGAATGATGTCCTTGAACAGCCCTCCCATCAAATTTAGGTATACTACCATTTAAGATATCTTTAATTTGTTCTGATGTCCAACCACGTGTAAAATCATCTCCATGTATTATCCTTTCTCTTTCTTGATTCCAAAACTGTTTAACACCTTCACGCCTTCTAGCTGAAAATCTTTTATTCCACTCATATATCTCATATTCCTGTTTAGTTGCTATTCTATCCTCTATTTTTTTCTTTATTTCTGCCATTTTCTTAGCGCTTATTTGCTTATTTATTAAGCGATGCTCATTATAAATACCTTCCATGCTGTCACTATCAATATACTTCTTCATCTTTTTCTGAAGGTCAAAATCTTCACCCATAAATATCTTATATATTTCTATCTTCTGAGATTCTGTAACCTTCAGCTTTTCAAGCTTTTGAATAAAGCCCCTTAAACTCTTAGCTTTTGATAAAAGATATAAAAATAAAGCCGATCATGTTTATCAGCTTTATCTTTTATAACATATAGTTTTTATTATTAAATACTTAAAAATTACTCTAGACTTTTGCCCTGTTCACTTAAGTATTCCTCTAATAACTCTTTTTCATAATCATCCTCTGGAATTATTCCCAATTCATCATATGCCCATCTTATCTCTCTTTCTAGACTTCCAACTTGTTCATCTCTTTCATATGAAAATTTAATTTTAAATTTCCATTCACTATTTAAATTAAAAGTAAATGAACACCAAGTAGGTTCTCCTGATTCCTTAAATTCTAACCATAGTCCCTTATTTATTTCCATTAATTCATCAGTCAATCTATCATAAATCTCCTCATCTACATTCCATTCTCCTGGAATGTCACCACTATGATGTAATACACTATTATTATCAGTATAATAATAAAAACTTACTGAACTTACATCTCAAAATTCTTCAGCATACATAGATATTTTATCCCACGTAACCGGTATAATTTCATCTAGTTTTTCTGCTATTTGACTATAATATTTAATTAATTTATTTTCTTCAACCATTTATATCTATACTCCTTTATTTATAAATATACTTTTCTTCCATCTACCATTATTTATCCTATATTTAACCTTATTTAATCTTCCATTTCCTTTTCCAACTGTTCTTTGAGCATAAGCATTACGTGTAGCTTTTCCTGGTTTAAGACTTCCTTCCGCATGTGAAATTCTAACACTAGAATCAGTTGAATACTTATAACCATTTTGTGAAACATATTCAATATTTGATTTCAATGACTTCTTACCATTTCTCCTAGTATACTATTCTCCATATGCTACTCTTTGAATTGAAGCACACTCTCCATTGACAACAGATTCACTAATTCCAGCAATGTCATTTTTATTACTAAAATGATTTATCTTCTTTAGTATACCATCCTTATCTCCCTTAGCAAGTAATTCCTTTACTTCCTTCTGAATATTAGTATCACCATGTGCAAAAAGCTTAGCAAGACTACCCTTTTGTGCTGGTGTCATTTCTATCTTTTCAATTTTCTTAGTAAGATCCCTTAAATTCTTATTACTATTAATAAGTTTATCAATTTCACCAACACCATTAGAATTTAAAACAACACGATTATCCCTAGTTAAATCCTTAAGATTTGCCATTGCCTCTTTATTATTTATCCTGAACTCTTAAAGTATCTAAGAAACTTCCCTTAGATACACCTTTAACCCTGGCAGAAAAATTCTCAACTCCTGCTTTTGCTGTTTTACCATGTCCAACTACAGTAACTGCTGCCATAAAGGTAAGCTGATACTTCTGATCTATACCAACTTCAGATAAAGCAACTGAACCTCCATAAAAGGCTGCATTTTTAGACATATCCTTTAAAACTTCCTTGCCTCCAAACTTAACAGCTCCTTTAAAACCTTCCTTAACTGCTGCTTTACCAACATTCTTAACTAAAGCTCCTTCTGCTCCTAAGCCAAGGCATGAGAAAATACCAGTTATTAAATTTTGTCCAGTAATAGCTTCAGCTAATCCCTTAACATTACCTACAATTGGCACAAAATCAAGAACTGTAGATAAAGCCTTCTCACCTCTTGAAGGATAATTCATTTTATCAGAAGTTAAGAATTTTTCCAAATCCTTCTAATAAGTTATAGATAGAAGCTCCTCAGCATCAACAGCCTTTAAATACTCATTAAGCTGCCTAATTTCTTCAAGGTTCTTTTCATAAGAATCCTTTAATGCATTATTAACTGAAGTTTCATTTAAAATATTACTTAAATTAATGAGCTGCCTTTGAGGAGCTCCATATCCCCCACTTTTTTGAACCATAGGTTTTAGATTCAAGTCATCATAAATTTGTATCTCATTTAAAACAAGATTACTTAAATCATTAGTCACCTTATCTTGACCTGTATAAAACTCCTTGTCTACTTCTGAATAATATTCATCAGCTATACCCCCAAAGCTTTTTATTTTAGCTGTTAAATTCTCAATCTCCCTTATATTATCATTTAAAGATTCATAACTAATGTCTGGTACCTCTTCAAGGGAATTAACCTCTGAAACGGCACTTTTTATTTCAGCATCAATCTGCCTAAGTTTCATTGTTATGCTTGTCCCCTTGCTGGCAATACCATTAGTTATACTCTTTATTTCTTCCTCATCTAACTTAAAAGAATTTAACAATAGCCTGGCTCCTCACTTTTTACTTATTTTTAATATTTTGCTTTTTGAAACTGGCTAAAAATTGCAACATATCAAAAAACCAGTTAGTAAACTTACTAACTGGTTAAAAAAACTTATGTACAAAAACTATCTCATTGATATCTTGCTAGCAATATCATTATCAGCATCTTGCATAGCTTGTGAAATTGAATCTAATTGTTGATGTAATTCATCTAACATAGTAACGAATTTATCCATTACTTGAGCTTTAAGATCTGCAAATTCACTTCTATATTTGTCGCTTGCAGCTCCATCCCATCCTTCACATAATTCATCGATAGTTCCTTGTAATGTTGCAACTTCTTGTTCAACGCTTTCCTTAGATCTTACGATTCTTCCTGAAATACCTTGTACTTCTTCTGGACTAAATTTAATATTTGCCATAATTCTAACCACCTTTCAACTTTATTCTATCACTTACAGTAAATTTTGTAAATACCATATATGACCCAAATATACATTTTATGATAACAAAGCACATATTTTCTTTACTTTATCATCCAATTTTTTCTTGTATAAATAACGTCATAAAAATAATTCCCCATTTTATATTTTACAATTAATCTAATTTAAATATCACTAAGAGGTGTTTTTATAAATTCAAACTTACCTTTATTTATAAGGAATCCATCACCATCTTTAAGAACTTCTTTCTTCCTGCCATACTTAAGATATACATCAAATGTCTTTTGAGCATCTAAGTCTGTAAATACAAGTCCAAATTGTTCTTCTTTCAATTTCTTTAAGAATGGTTCAGCATATAATAATTCTTTATATGTTGCATCATCACTAGAAATAATAATATTAACCTTAAGATCTCTATACTTAGATATAATTGTGTTAAAGTCTTCCCTGCGTTTCTTATCAGTATACTCAATAAAGTCTTTTAAATTATCAACTACAATCATAACTCTAGGGAAAGTACTTAATAACTTAGCTTCATCAAAGCTATCTTCTAACAAGCCTTCATTGTACTTTTCACTTCTTTCATCAATAATATCCATAATTTCATCAAAGTACTCTTCAGTTTCATCAGTGCTGCAAATGTATTTAACATTTTCCATAGACTTAACATTTCTTAAAGCCATCTTCTTTGAATCAAAGGCATAAATAACATTATCATCAACACTTAAAGTATCAATTACATTCTTAATAAAGTTTGTCTTACCAGCCTTATCTTTACCTATTATAGTTATAAATGGATGTTCATTTAAATTAATACTTCTTTCTTCGATATCATCATAAGTTATACCAACAGGAATAATACCTTCTCTTCCGTTGTATTCTTCTAAATCATTCATATGAAGCATATCTGGCATAAATGGAATTCTCTTAGCTTTTCCCTTAACATTTTCAGCTGTTTCATTAATAAATTTCTTAAGAGCATGTACTCTTTCAATATCACTTTCCCCTTCTACAGGAAGACAAATCTGAGCTTCTACTATCCTATCATTTTTAAGAAGTACTCTGCCTTTAACATCAGCTGGAGACACTCTTCCAGTTCCAAACATACTGCTGTATTCACTCTTATCTTGGCATGTTAAAGAAAGCATTTCACTAAAATTACTTGCCATTTTATATCTAATGTTGCTAAAGCCTGCAGTAGTTACTACAACTGATATTCCTAAAGTAGCACCTTCTCTTGAAATATAAGTAAGCTCTTCCTCTGCAAAGTCATACATTTCCTTCATAGCTATAAAATTATCAACCATAATAATCATTTGAGCTAAATCTTCACCAGTAGCTTCCTTATAAGAATTTAGCGAAGCAACACCAACTCTTGAGAATAAATCTTTTCTTATTTCCATTTCCTTCTTTATAAGTCTAATTAATCTTAATAGCTTTTCATCATCATCTTTCAGAACAATACCACCTATATGTGGAAGTTTTTCAAAGACTTTAAGTACTCTTGTACCAAAATCAAGAACATAAATATTAACATCTTTAGGTTCATACTTTTTAGCTAAAGAAACAATCATAGTTTCAAGAGCTGTAGTTTTACCATAACCTGCTGCACCTATTAATATTACATTACCTCTTTGAGTAAAGTTAATTTCAAGTGGATATTGAACTTGTCCCTCTGGATCATCAACCTTACCAATAACAGCTGTAATATCAAGAGGATTACTATTACTTTGAAAGCCTTCAAATTCATTTAAGTAAATAACATGTTCAAGCTCTGGAAGCCATGGCCCTTGTAATCTTTCTATATTGTTCTTTCTTGCTACATTATTAACAGTTCTAATAATCTGGTCTAATTCTGTAATTGACTTTTTACCTTCATTTTCTTTTTTAGAAGAATAGATAACTTCTCTAATACCTTCAATTGAAACCTTTGAAATTTCAATATCATTTTTACGTATAGTATCATCTTCAAATACTTTAGCCCCTGACCATGCTGATTGGAATAATTCAAATATTTCATTATTACCTACTTGAAGATAAGCTCTACCTGGTTCAACTATTTCAGCAGCTAACTTGCTTTTAATAACTTCATTACTATCTGAAGCATCTTGAACTTTAAGACAAAGCTTAAATTTAGAGTTACTCCAAATTTGATCATTAACAACACCTGAAGGCTTTTGAGTTGCAAGAATAAGATGAACACCTAAACTACGTCCAATTCTTGCTGTACTTACAAGCTCCTGCATAAATTCTGGCTGGTCATGTTTAAGTTCTGCAAACTCGTCGGCAATCATAATAAGATGAGGTATTGCTTCCTTTACCTTGCCATCTTTATATAATTTTATGTATTGATCAATATGATTTACATCAACTTCCCCAAACATTCTTTGTCTTCTCTTAAGCTCTGATTTTATAGCTGTTAATGATCTATTAATACCTCTGCCATCTAAGTTAGTTATTGTACCAACTAAATGAGGAAGATCTCTAAATAGGTTAGCCATACCACCACCCTTATAATCAATAAGAATAAAGTTAATATCATGTGGATGATAATTAACTGCAAGAGAAGCTATTAAACTCTGCAAAATTTCACTTTTACCTGACCCTGTAGTACCAGCAACAAGACCATGAGGTCCATGAAATTTTTCATGTAAATCAAGACTTACTAAATTTCCTGAAGTGTCTACTCCAAGGGGTGCTGCAATATGTTTAAATACTTGATTTCTATACCAGTTTTTATATATTGGAATTTCTCTTGCTGAGTTAACCTTATAAAGTTCAAAGAATGTAATGCTTTTAGGAAGAGAACTATCAGTATAACTTTCCTTAACATAAACTGGAGCAATTCTTCTTGCAAACTCTTCATAGTTTTTAAGATTTGATGCCTTATATGTAAACCTTACAATTTCTTCAGCCTTATTAAAGTGAACCATTTCTCCTTCTTCTTTATTGTGAAGTTTTATCTTAACGCTGCAATTTTTAGGTGTCTTTTCAAAATGCTCATATAGGAATATTGGTGTATATCCAATTCCACCTGTACTTTCTAGATATGTAGATAACTTTTCTTTATCTAAAAGGTCTGGATTAGTTACTAATATAATAAAATATGGTTTAACCTTTCTTTCCTTATTCTTATCTTTTCCTTGAGCTTCTTTCATTGCTTCAAAATAATTAACAAGAACAGACATTACATTATGAGCTGCTTCTTTACCTTCCCCTAGGAATCTAAACTTTTTATCTTCACTCCATACATGTGGAAGCCATCTAAGCCACTGCCAAGTTTCAGCTTCATCATCATCACATATTAAAGCAAGCTTAACATCTTCATAATAGTGATAACTTACAATCTGAATTATTATATTAACAACAAATTGATATAAATCAATCTTTTCACCAATTAAAGCTACACCATCTTCCTTAGTTAAATCTAAAGTTATTGGCATGTCCTTAATTTCCTTATACTTATCTTGAATTTCCCTAGGAAGTAATATAAGATCATCTTCAGTTTCACCCCATTGTTCCTTTGGAATATTAACTTCAAAGCTTATAGGAACAACACCTTTACCTATGCAGACTGATAAAAAGTCTTCATGATCTAATTCCTTTTCCCATAATCTATGATTAAAGCTTTCTACAACTTCAATAGATTCTTCATTGCTAGGATAAAGAATATGACTTATTCTTTGTTGTTCATTATATAGATCATTTATGGTGCTTTCTTGATCTGAAAGATAAGATAAATACTTTTCATTTCTTTCCTTAAGTTTTTTATTAGTCTTTTTATACTTAAGAACATACATTAATGTTGTAGAAAAAATAGTTATTACAACCATACCTATATAGTAAATTTTATTGCTTCCTGCTCTAACACCAACCATAAGTGCCATCATAGCAATTGTAGGAATAAGAGTTAAAAATGTTTCAGCAGATGGCTTTTGATCCTTCTTTGGAGGTGCTATTATTTCAACTTTATCTTCAGGCAGGTGATACATATATCTTGGGTTTCTTATAAACTCAGGATATTGAAGTGTAGATTTTGCTATTTCATTTACACTTACATCAAGGCCTTTAATTGTAATAGTATTACTATAATTATTTAAAAGCAGCCTATCTCCTTTGAATAAAAATTTATAACCACAGATAATGATAAAATCATTAACATTAAGTTTTTGCGACCTATTAATTTTCTTTCCATTTATATGTACACTATATCTTGAATTAGTATCTACAATAGAATACTTTCTTCCATCTTTCTTTATGTAACAATGTTCTTTATCTACTAAGCTGTCTTGAATGCATATATTGTTATCATCATCGCTTCCTATAGTGATTTTCTCTAAATTATCAAAATAAACTATCTTATCATAGTTTTCTTTACCACTTGAGAAATCTAAAAAGAAGTTAATCTTAAATAATTCCAATCTGTTAGTTGCAAGTTTAACACTTACTTGATCCCCGTGTAATAACTTCTTAGAATTAACTTTAATATCATTTATAACTAAATAAACATTTTCACCTTCACTAATTTCCCAATAACCACAATTCTTAATAAGCTTTAATGAAAAGTTTAAGTTAACATCAATATTTAGAGGAATGTCACTATCCATATCATTACTTATTATAAGCTCATCATTTTCATAACTGTCTATATCTGTCTCTTTATAAAAATCGTTATTAAATAGAATAAGAACGTTTTTTATATCCCTCATTTTCAATCACATCCTTAAATTAAGATAATTTTGCTGCCAAATGATATATTATAATCTTTTAGGATATCATTTCCCTTTAAAAAACAGGTAGGATTTTCAGTCCTAATATAATATCCACTAATTTCAACTCCTCTATCATCTAATTTAAGCGCTGTGTTTAAAGCTGCACAAAGCTCTTTAACGCTTATATTTAAAGGAATTTCTAATTCATATTCTTCTTTTAGTGAATCTACTTTAACAATAACAATACCTTTATCCATCTTTACCTCCTTAAACGAAATAAATATTTTGAACAATTTGTTCCATAGCAATGTTAAAAACATTTTTTTCTACTAAAGAATTAATTCCGTTTATATTTCCATCAATAGGAGAATAATATTCAATACTGCCTACAACTGGTTTCTTTTCTTCTTTAATGGTTTCTGGAATAGCTTTAATATTTTCTCCATTTTTAACTTTGTTCATAATGAAAAAATACTTATCTAAAGATTCCTGCTGCTTTAAAAATGCATCCATCTTAACTTTGCTTTCAATATCATTAATTAAAATAGATATTACATTGTCACTTATAGAAAGTATGCCGCCATATAGAGAACAAAATTTACTAGATAAGTCAATTACAATATTATCAAACTTATTTAAAGATTTTATTGCCTTTATAAAATACACAATGTCATCTCTAGTAATAGTTTCAAAATCTAAAACACTTTTTATAGGTGCTATATAAGAAACACCATTAACATCCTTATTTATGTATTTAAGTATTTCACTTGACAAATGTTCATGTCTATCCTTTGCAAGATATAAAATATCTGACATACTATTTCTATTGCGGCAGTCAAAGAATACAGATGTAGATGATATATCTTCAAAATTCAAATAAAGAACTTCATTAGCGTTTTCTGCAAGTTTTAAAGCAGTTGTTATACTAACTATTGTTTTACCAGAACCACCAATAGGAGAATAAACTGAAGTAACCTTAGTAATTTTCTTTCCTGCAGCATTTTCATCACCAATATTAGGATTTTCTAAAATAAAATTTCTCTTTATTTCATTGTATATTTTTGTTGCTCTCATATATTTAAAGATGTAACCATATTCTTGTATATTTCTATCTTCAAAGTCCTCTCCCATAAGGATAATTGTATTAATAAACTTCTTTTCTATCTCAGTATTAAACATATTTCTGTTTATTAATAATATATCTATCCCTTGAACAGAACTTAAATATTTATTAAAATATTCTCTATTGCTTATAGAAGTTATTTTAAATTCATTAAAGTAATTTATGCTTAAATAAGTAGATAAAGCCTTTAAATAATCTTCATCGCTGTCAACAATTAATAAACTTAACTTTCTCAAAATTAATTTCACCTATCTTTCAAAACTGCAATATACATTGCCAAGCTTAATTTTGTCTTTTGATTTAAGCTCTGCCTTTTCCATAAGCTTAAGCTTTCTTCCATTAATAAAAGTACCATTTTTAGAACCTATATCTCTAATATAGAAATTTGAACCTTCATTTAATATTTCAGCATGTTTTTTACTAACTACTTTATTGTCAATTACCACATCACAGCTTTTCGATCTGCCTATCATAGTGATATTTTTTAATAGATGTTCTTCAGAAAGTACACCATTATTATTAATAAGTAATTTACCTGCAGCCCCTATATTAGAATCTGCCTCCTCTTCTATAAGGGTTGTCTCCTCATATAAATCCTCTATAAGGGAAGTTTCATCTTCTTTAACTTCTGTAGTTGCTGTTTCTTCTTCTTTATTTATTTCGTTAATAGAAGGTTCTAAATCATGTTCAATAATTTCTTCATGTTTAGCAAAGTTTAATCCCTCTACCTTTAAAAGTTTTATAACATCCTCTAATTTATCTTTAGAATAAAGGGATAAAGCTTCATTTCTTAAATCATTATCTTCAATAGATATAATCACTGCAAATATTAGCTTTTTAAAATCTTCGTCATTTTTATGATATTTAGAAGTATTGGGTATATAAATAAAATAACAATATGGAATACTATTGATTTCCTTTAGAAATATAAAATTAGTTTTTAAACTAACTATTCCTGTATCAAGAAGGTAAGACTGAACTTCATAGCACTTATTGATACAATTTAATAAACTATAAGCTTTTTCTTTGCTTAAAGGGTTTAATAAATAATCTCTTAAAGTTTTATATCCTCGAGTATTATAAATTAAAGATATATCTTCATTAAATTGTTCAATTTCAATATCAATTAATCCTAACTGTTTATTTTTATTTACTACCTCTAAATTTCTCAAGTTGATTTCATTAATTGAATTTACTTTATATTTAATAAAATCATTGTTTATTATAAATTCATCCTCCATGTTCATATACTACGCCTTCCCACTTTCAAATTATTTTTATAGTATTTTAAATTGTCCTTTTACATTTCCAAGCTTAATTTCATCGCCATCATTTAAAACATGTTCACTATCACTATTTAATTTTATTCCATTTATATATGTACCATTTTTTGAACTAAGATCTATTAAATACATTTTATCTTTTTTCTTAACTAATTTAGCATGAACCTTACCTACAACATTGCTTTGAATACAGAAATCAACAGAACTTTTTAAACGGCCTAATACAAATTCATCTTTATTAATTTTAACCTTCTCTTCTATATCATTTAAATTAAAATAGATATAATATTCCTTTTCTTTCTTTTCAGCAGTTTTACTGCCTCCTTTATGTTTAAATAAAGAAGAGAAAAATCCTGAATTCTTTTTAGGTTCTTCATTAACTTGTATAGTTTCAGGTTTTATTTCAGTTTCAATTTTTATTTTTTTAGTTACAGTTTTAGCCTTAGTATTACTTAATGTTTTATTTAATTCATTTAAGCTGTAGTTTTTATTATTTATAATTGGTAATATCTCATTTATGAAATAGTTCATATTATCTTTACTGTTCATACAATCTATTATTACCTGCTTTATTATCTGTTTAAATTCCATTTCAGTATTTTGAAGTTTATTTTCACAAGGAACATAAATGATACCAACAGTCTTCTTAACTTTATCAACAAGTATATGATTTTCATCTAACAATATATTATCTATATTAAGCAGATAGCTTGGCAGACTTAATATAATATTAATTAAGTTATTAAATATTGAAAAAAGACTATTTCCATCTACACTTGAATCTTTAATATATTCTTTAAGAGAAATATAATTAGAAATATCATATAAAAACTTAATGTCTTCATTTAGCTGTCTTTTATCTATATATAAAATTCCATTTCCTTGATTATTATTGACCATTTCAATTTGATATTCCATTACCTTTACATCTTTATTCATATGAATAGAGATATATGTTTCCTCATCAGAGTTTACATAGTCAATTACATCTATTGAATCCATTTAATCATCCTTTCTCTTTTGTATTTGTAAATTTAGAATTATTTTATAATTTGACTTTTACTTACATACTATATTAAATTTTAACATCCTATATATTTTTTTTCAATAATACTAAAAGTTAAAATTATTTAAGCGCAAAAAAAACTACCTTATAATAATCTTATAAGATAGCTTTTTTTATTTATTCAGTGTAACAAATTATTGGTGTACCAGATTCAATATTTTCAAATATTGCTTGAGCTACTTCTGTTGGACAATTTACACATCCATGAGAACCTTGAGTCATATATATTGTTCCACCAAAAGCATCTCTCCACCAAGCATCATGGAAACCAATTCCTCCATTAAAAGGCATCCAGTACTTAACTGGAGTATTATAATCTTCTCCCTTTAATGTAGAATCTTTTTCTTTATACTTTAGAGAATAAACACCTGCAGGAGTTATAGTACCTGTACTTGCGTTACCTGTAACTACATCACTTTCAACAACTAGAGATCCATTTTTATAGAAAAAGATATGTTGTTTTGAAAGATTTACTTCAACATAGGTATTACCAATATCATCACCTGTACGGGAAATGGCTTTTTGTGCATAAATTGGTTCTTTTGTTATAGTTTGTCCATCTTTAATGTTTTTAATTAGTTCCTGAGTTTCTTTAGCTATATCTATTCTATATCCATAGTCTCCTGCTGGAACTGTAACTGTTTTTCCATAACTTGTTTTAAATTCCCTATTAATATTAGTTGTATTGTATTTATTAGCAAGGCTTAATACATACTTTTTAACTAAGTCTTCATTAAAAACAGCATTAAAATCATCATCTACACCTAACCATTTACCAATGACATCACCTTCTAAGGTTTCTGAATTATTTCCAAAGGTATATGTTATTGAACTTGCGATATATTTATTAACAAGGTCTTTTGTCTCCTGTACCTTATTATCTGTTGATATATACTTTGGCTTTTCATAGCAATCTTCATCATTTAAATTAATGGTTTCTATACTATTAATAATTGCATTCTTTACCTTATCCTTTAAAATGTCCATATTAATCTTGTTTCCCTGCACTTCATCAACTATAACCATTTCACCATCTTGGTATGCTATAGAAGCACTTTTAGGACTTACAACATCATTTGATTTAATTCCCTTTAGATTTTCTAAAGTTTTTTCAAGTTTACTTTCATCAAATGTTATTAAATCTGTAAGTACTGTTGTTTTAGTTCTAAATATGTTAAAGATCCATGCAAGAGAGCTTTGATTGTTCTTAAATTCTTGGACCTTACCTCCTGAACTATATTTTAAAGAAACATCTTCAGCACTAATGTTTTCAGTTAAGCCATTCCTCTCTTCTAGTGTTAATGAATAAGATTGAAACTTTGAATCAAAGGTGCTTTCGACTTCTTCAACAGTCATTCCTGAAACATTAATTCCATTTATCTTGGAACCAAAATAAAAATGATTTTTAAAATAAATTGCTGTACAAAGGTATATTAAAACTACAGCACAAATAATAATTATAATACCTTTATTAGTTAAAATACTACTATTCTTTTGTCTTTTCATTTCATTTACTCCCTTCTTGTATATTATACTAAAAAATAAAATAATTTTTAACCTTTTTTTCATTATGTTAAATTGTAAATATATCGCATAATTTTAATCTATTTGATAATTAAATGTATTAAAATTATTAATATGTAAATTTTAGTGCTATTTTAATGTTCCTTTAATTTTCATTATCATAAAACTACTAAAATAATTCATTATAAAATGTAATTAATAAACGCTTTAAAAAGAAGTTTTTAAATTTCCTATAGATTAAAAAAAGGCTGGTAATATTTCTATATCCAACCTTTTTTCAATATTTATTACATCTAAATATCAGTATATATTTTAATAATAACAAATTACAGGAGTTCCTGAATCTATATTATTGTAGATTTTTTGAGCTAGACTATAAGGACAATTTACACAGCCATGAGACCCGCTATAACTATAAATATTTCCACCAAAGGAACTTCTCCAAGAAGCATCATGCATTCCAATACCTCCATTAAAAGGCATCCAATAGTTTACTGGTGTTGCATAATTATCTCCCCTTAAGATAGCATTTGTTTCTTTGTATAAAAGAAAATATACACCAGCTGGAGTTCCATTACCTGCACTTGTATTACCAGTTACTACTGCGCCATCAGTAATAAGCTCTCCATTTTTATAAAACCATAAATGCTGTCCTCCAATACTTACTTCAACATAAGTATTACCAATTTCATTGCCTTCATGACTTATGGCTTTTTGAGAATAAATTGGCTCTCTATCAACTGTCTCTCCTGCCTTTATAGTTTTTATAATATCTTCTTTCTCTTTTTCTTTATTTATCTTAAAACCATAGTCTCCACCTTCAACTGTAATTTCAGATCCTCTAGTTG
>CAKVFO010000081.1 GCA_934746785.1 uncultured Clostridium sp.
ATATTTCTTCTTCATTAATCTGCCTCCTTTCAAAGATTATTATTTCCATAAACACAAAAAATATCACTATGTAAGACTCACTGTCAAAAAAATTTTATACTTTCCTATACGTTAAAAAGCAACCCTCAATTTACACACTGAGGGTTGTTTTTGTCGACATTTCATTTACTATTTTATAACATCATATATTAATGGAATATTTTCAGTATAAGAATCTGAGATAATTATTTCCTTAAGGAGTTTTTCTACTGCTCTATCTGCCTTTTCCTTAGAATTAGCATATATAGTTGCTAAACAATCTCCTGCCTTAACCTTATCTCCTCTCTTCTTTGAAAATACTATTCCAACTGATAAATCAATCACACTATCCTTTGCTGCTCTTCCTGCTCCAAGTTCCATAGCTGTAATTCCAACTGCTTCAGCTTTTATTTTAGAAATAACTCCATCTTTTGGAGCCTTCACTTCTAATTCTATTTCTGCTTTAGGGAAAAGACTTATATCATCTATCATCTTTTCATTGCCACCTTGTGCCTTTACAAACTCCTTGAACTTTTCAATAGCACTTCCATCTTCTATAGTTTTTAGAAGCATGTTCTTTCCTTCTTCAAAACTTTCTGCTTTCTTTGCAATAATAAGCATATTGCTTCCAATAGTTAAAGCAAGTTCTAATAAATCTTTAGGACCATTTCCTTTTAAAGTTTCAATAGCTTCAATCACTTCTAATGAATTACCTACTGCATACCCTAAAGGCTGATCCATATCAGAAATAACTGCAATAGTTTCTCTTCCAACATGCTTACCTATATCAACCATCTCTTTAGCTAATTGAGCTGCATCTTCTCTTGTTTTCATAAAGGCTCCATCTCCAACCTTTACATCTAAAACAATTCCATCTGCTCCTGAAGCAATCTTTTTACTCATTATACTAGATGCAATTAAAGACATATTATCAACAGTTGCTGTTACATCTCTTAAGGCATAAAGTTTCTTGTCTGCTGGAGCTAAATTAGCTGTCTGACTTGCTATTGCTATACCTATATTATTTACATTATTGATAAATGTATCTTCACTTAATTCTACTGAAAAACCATCAAAAGACTCTAGTTTATCAATAGTACCCCCAGTATGACCTAATCCTCTTCCTGACATTTTAGCTACAGGAACACCACATGCCGCTACCATTGGAGTAAGAACTAATGAAATACTATCTCCTACTCCGCCAGTAGAATGTTTATCTACTTTAATTCCCTTAATAGCATCTAAATTAAATTTATCTCCTGACTCAACCATAGCCATAGTCAAATCAGCAGTTTCTCTTTTATTCATTTTTTGAAAATATATAGCCATCATTAAAGCAGATACTTGATAATCAGGTATCTCTCCCTTAGTGAAACCTTCTACAAAAAAGTTAATTTCTTCTGTTGTTAGCTCTCCTCCCCTTTTCTTCTTTGAAATTAAATCGTACATTCTCATAGCTTTTGTCCTCCAATTAAATTATCAAATCTTTAAAAGATTCTCCATTTAAGCTGTTATCAATTTCTAAATAGTCTAATATTGTTTTTCCTATATCAGTGAAAGATTTTCTAACGCCTATATTGATTCCTTCTTTAACATTCTTACCATATACTAATATTGGTATGTATTCTCTAGAGTGATCAGTGCTTTCAGTAGTTGGGTCACATCCATGGTCAGCTGTTATAATTAATAAATCCTCATCTCTTAGCTTAGAATAAATTTCTTCTAATCTTGAATCAAAATCTTCAATTGCTTTTCCATAACCTTTTGGATCATTTCTATGACCATATAACATATCAAAATCAACTAAGTTTGTAAAAATCAAACCATCTTCTATACTGTCCATGTACTCAAGAGTCTTATCAACTCCATCCATATTTCCATTAATATGAACTGCATCTGTTATTCCTTTTCCATTATAGATATCTTCAATTTTTCCAACAGCAGCTACATGCTTACCATACTCTTTTATATATTCAAGCATAGTCTTTCCAAATGGATCTAATGCATAATCTCTTCTATTACTCGTTCTTTTAAAGTTATCAGCTTTTGTTCCAACAAAAGGTCTTGCAATAACTCTTCCAACACACTTGTCGCCAACAAGCATTTTTCTTGCTACTTCACACATTCTATATAAATTATCAAGGCCTATTACTTCCTCATGAGCTGCTATTTGGAATACACTGTCAGCTGAAGTATAAATAATAGGGTATCCAGTTTTTAATTGTTCCTCACCTAGTTCTTCTATAATAGCAGTACCAGATGCCACCTTATTTCCTAGAATCCCTTTAACTCCAGTCTTTGCCATAAATTCATTTAATATTTCATCTGAGAAGCCATTTGGATAAGTATTTAAAGGTTTATCTAAAATAACTCCTCCTATTTCCCAATGTCCTGTAACTGTATCCTTTCCTATAGACTTTTCCATAGACTTTCCATAAGAACCTACAAGATTTTCTTCTTTACCTAAATTGTTTACACCTTCAATATTACCAAACCCCAACTTTTTTAAATGAGGTATATTTAATCCATCATTTGCTGCCCATACATGATCTAATGTATGACTTCCCTTATCTCCAAACTTTTCTGCATCTGGAAGTTCTCCAACTCCTAAACTGTCTAATACTATAAGTATTGCTCTTTTCATAATGTTAATCTCCCTTCAATCATTAGCTGAATTTTAAAAATTAAGCTCTTGGATGCGACTTTTTATATATTAAATTAATTTTATCACTATTTATTATTTCATAATAGGTATCCATATATGTTAATACTTGATTACCTAAAAGTTTTTGTACAGCACGTACATTTGCTCCATTTTGAAGCATATGAACAGCAAAAGAATGTCTAAAGGTATTTAAATTAACATCTTTATTAATACCTGCTTTATGAGAGTATTCCTTTACAATTCTCCATATTCCTTGCCTTGTAAGCTTATGTCCATTTAAGTTTACAAAAAGATTATTAACTCCTGCTTCTGCAACTCTATCACGAATTTTTAAATATTCTTCAATTGCTTTACAAGCACTTCTTCCAATAGGAATTAATCTTTCATAGTGCTTATTATCTGTACATTTTACAAAAGATAAATCTAAATTTACGTCATCTACATTTATCCCAATAAGTTCTGAAACCTTCATACCAGTAGCATACATAAGCTCAAGAAGAGCATTATCACGAATCCCTTTAGTTCCGTCTTTATCTACAGATCTTATTATCTTATCAACTTCTTCAACTGTTAAAATCTGTGGAAGTTTTTTCGTATCTCTGCTGCTTTTATAAGTAATCTTAGGTATATCTGTTACTAAAGAACGGCTCTTTAAGTAACCATAGAAACTTCTAAGGCTTATAACTATCCTATTAATAGACCTTTCTGATTTTCCTTGGTTTAAGAGATGTTGAATATATGCCATTACAGCTTTATTATTAGAATCATACAAATCCATATTTTCTTTATTAATATACTTAGTATATAGATTTACATCTGTAACATAAGCGTATATAGTATTTTCACTCTTGTCATTTTGTAATAAATAATTCTTATAGTCATTTATGATTTCAATCACTTTAAACTTCTCCTACACCATTAATTAATTATTTCGACATTTATAACATCTTTTCCTTTATTTTAATCGAAAGTTTCTAACTTTTTTATAAATATAATTTATATACTACAAATTTTATTATACTTGGACATATATATGTTTCTATTAAAATTGCAATCATAAAAAATCCAGTTAATATAATTGTTACATTTATAAATGATTTAATATCTAAGTTTCTGTTAATACAATTCTTTAAAAATCTACTCTTAAATTTTTCTACTGATGATTGTAAAGCTATAACACTTAAAACCATCAAACATGGTATATATATTAAATTTTGTAACAGTGTAGATGAAAAAGCTAATAAAAAGCCTTTACCTTCAAAAGTAGTTAATAAGAAAGTAAATGTATAACCTAAAGTAAATCCCTTTATAAAATCAATAATTAAAATAAATGGAGTTCCTATAAATGTGAAAGCACATATTATTATTGGAATAATTAAATATAAATTTTTCTTTATTACATTAAAAAGCAAATTATTATAATTAACACTTTTATCACAAATACTATTTATAAATGTAGTAAAATAGCTGCTCAAATCTCCCTTGTCCGTAGTATTCATATATTTCACTGTATATGTTCCAATTACTATCCCAACACAAAACAATATTAGTACTACAACATAATATCCTCTATTTTCTCTGAATGTATCATTAATTTTTTCTAATATCTTATTCATCGCTTAATCCTCCTATCGTATCTCTAAATAATATTATGATTACTCTACTTAAATTATGCCTACCCAATAAATATAAAAGACTTTGCTTTAAATAATATATCTAATACTATTTACGCAAAGTCTAACACTTATATTACAATTTATTTTTATAAATACATCAGTGATGATATAGTTTTTGTATCTACAATAGTTCCTTCTTTAATCATTTTCTTTATATCTCTAATTTTAAATGGAAAAACTTCAATAAATTCATCGTCATCTCCCCCTTTTTTACCCATTGATAAATTGGAAGCCTTAAATATATATATCTTCTGATCTGTAAAGCCTGCCCCTGTATATATGTATCCAAGTTCTTCTATACTTCCTGCCTTATATCCAGTCTCTTCTTCTAACTCTCTCAATGCAGCATCTTTAGGTTCTTCTCCCTTTTCTAATTTACCTGCTGGTATTTCATATATACTCTTACCTATAGCTGTTCTAAATTGTTTAACTAAAAGCACTGTTTCATCATCAATAAATGCTAATAATGCCACTGCACCTGGATGTCTTACTATATCTCTAAATGCATAATTATTATTTGGGAGTTTAACTTTTAACCTTTGAATTGTAAGAAAATCTCCCTTATATATATCCTTTTTTTCTATTATCTTTTCCGAAAAATCCATAATAACCTCCTAAATATTCATCACTTAAAGTATATCAATAAATATCTATATAAACTATATTACAAAATGTTTTGAACTGAAAATATTAAAATAGTTCTACCTATTTTAATATAATCAATCAAAACAAATTTAGGAGAAAATTATGATTAAGAAAGGTACCCTTATTATTCCACATAAACATAAAATTTATTTAAAGGTACACTATATATTTTTAAAATGTCTATAACAGAATCTCTAAAGTCATTCTCTATAGACTCTTTTAAAACAACATCATCAACAGATATTTCATTATGATTATTTTTATTTTTATATTTTTTTGTTAATATATCTGCCGCTTTTACAGTAAGTTCCTTCCAATCACTTACCTCTGAATAATAGCTATCTATTTTAAATGCCTTTGGTGACTTTGATGTAAAATCTTCTGTAATGCAAATACTTCCATCTAAAGACTTTTCGTTTTCCTTTTGTTCTTCTTCACTACAATATATTTCTTTTTTTGTCTTTACTGAATTATAACCTTCATTAATCCAACTTACATAATTATTAATCTTTCCAACTACTTCATAAATTTCCATAGATTTATCTCTATAATCTTGACTCAACTGAAAATTTCTAGAATCTTTTATAACTATACTTGACTTATCTTCAATATAGTCAATAGTACCTTCTAATGTATCCGCTAAATTAATCAAAGAATCTCTTATATCGAGAGCAATATCAGAAAAATTTTCAATAATATACTTAGTAATATTTCTATCTATTATTACTACATCATCTTTATTTGATTGAAACTTCTCTGTCAACTTAGTTTCATCTTCCTTAGATTTATACAAACTATTACTTTTATTAATTTTATTAAAAAAACTTGTTTTGCTCACTATATATCACCTTTACTTCCTGTGTTATAACTCACATGCATTATGTTACCATTTATTTCCATTAAAATCAACCGCTTTTTTTATTAATTAAAAATTTAAAGTACAAAGTGACTGACGCCATGCTTTTTAGCGCAGGAAGCCACTTTGTTACAGCCTGTCAAAAGGTTCTAAAAGCAAAATTGGAGGATAGAAGTAATATTTTTATACTCCAAATCATAACCAGCCGCTTAAAAATATTGCTTCTACCTCCTTAAATACTAACGAAAATCTTGCTTTTCGCTTCTTTTGCGGCCTACAATTATTTTTTAACGTATTGGAAAGCTTACATATCAGAAAGCCAGTAATAATCAGCACTCCCTCTCAAAAAAAGTTTTGAATTTCCTATACGTTAAAAAAAGGAATGTATCAAAAACATTTACCCTAAAGATGTTCTTTTTTGATATCAGAACATCTTTAAAGTAAAGTATCTCTTTTTTTGATACATTCCCTATTCATTCTATTTTAATATTGAGTTATCATCCATTCACCTGAACTTAACTTTAAAACTCCTGCTCCTGTTCCTTCTTCCTTTTCAGTCAACTTTTCCACATAAAAAAACATTATTGTTTATTGTTTCTTTTTTAATTATAATAAAAAGAAACCCAAAATCGGGTTTCTTTTCAAATTGAATCTATCAAACTAATTTAGTTCTTAAGAATCTTCTCATCTATAAACTCACAAACTATTTCTTTTACACTATTTTTTCTAGCCAGACATGACATATGTCTTCCTGGAATCATAACCATTTCTGATTTTTTTATACTTTCATGAAGCTTTTCAGAATATTCAGGAATTGCAAGTATCTCATCTTCTCCTCCTATAATCATAGTTGGTACTTTTATCTTATCTAAACAACTTTCTATATTTATATATTCATCTATTAAAAAGTCTGCTATAGTAACTCCGTTTGGTTCCATTGTCTTTAATGCATTAATAACATCTTCATTATCTGTATTTCCTGATGCTTCCATGAGATATTCAATATCAATTATTCCATTATGAACTTTTTTCATAACTTCTTTATCCAAGCCATACCAAGAAGCTGATGAATTTAGCAGAACTATCCCTATAATCGATTTTAATTTTAAAGAAGCAGTTTTTAAAACTAATGTTCCACCTAAAGAATGTCCTATTAAAACCACATTATTAAGCTTTTTAACAAAGTTAGTTATAACTTTAACATAATTATTGAAATCATATCCAGTATTGTCAGAACCACCATGTCCAGGCAAATCTAATAAATAACAATTGCATTCAGTAAACATTAAAGCTAACGACTTTAAAAACTTTTTATTACAACCTGTTCCATGAACGAATACTAAATTTATACTACTTTCTTTTTTAGATTTTATTACTTCGTATTCTATCCCTTTTTCTTTTTTTATCAAATTAGTTCACTCCCTCGTTCTTTTATAATTAAAATCAAAAATTTACATTAACACTTTGCATAATTTATTTTTATTTTGAAATATTTTTATTTGCTATTTTTCTATTTATAAAATCACATATAATATCCTTTACTTTATACTTTTCTGCCACACATACCATATGCCTTCCCTTTTCTAACATAATAAGTTTAGATTTTTTTATAAGCTTATGTAGTTTTTTTACATACTCCGGAATTACTAATATTTCATCTTTTCCACCAAATATTAAAGTAGGTATCTTTACATACTTTAATGAAGATGATATATCTACACAATCATCTATTAAAAAATCAACTATACAGCTTGCAGCAGGATCCATGCTTTTTACAGCTTCTTGTACATCTTTGTTATCCATATGACCACATGCTTCTATTAAATATTCCTCATCCACAACACCTTGACGTATCTTATCCATAAAATTTTTATCAAATACTGGGTAACTAGCACCTGAATTTAGTATTACAACACCTTTAACACTTTTAAGATTTAATGATGCAGCCTTTGCAACTAAAGTACCACCCAAAGAATGCCCAATTAAAACAACATTAGATAACTTATTAGCTAAATATGATATTGCTTTAACATAGTTATCAATATTGTACCCTGTATTGTCTGAATTTCCATGTCCAGGCAAATCAATTAAATAACAATTATACTCTTCAAATAATTCTGCCAAAGCTTTCAAAAAGTTTTTGTTACATCCTGATCCATGAACAAATATTAAATTAAACTTACTTTTTTCTTTTGATTTAATGACTTCATATTCAATTCCCTTTTCTTTCTTAATCATTTTTTCCTCCTACATAAATTCTTATAATATTACTAATCAATTAAACTAACTAGTTAAGTACTACTATAAACTTTTCTTCAGATGTCAACCTTTTTTAAGGAAAACATATTTACTTGAGCTTTATAAAAATTGTATAACACTTTTAAATATATTGTAAAGTTTTCTATATAAACAATTATTTGTATGATAATTGATTAAATTCATATCTTTTATTCTATTACACTTAAAAATTCACAGTACTTTTTCTATTTCTCTAAAAAAAAACACTCATCTTGATATATCCTATCATCTATTTAAAAAGAACTTTAAAAATATCACTCGAATAATGACATAAATTTTAATTATTTTTTATATACAAGCTTTATAACTATAATCTAAAAATGCAAAAAAATACTGCTGATAATATTATTTTATCAACAGTATTTTTTACATAAAAAACTTTTAAAACCAATCCTATATTTAACTTCAACTAATTTTCCATAATATCTCTTTTTTAACTAACTTACTTTATTTTTAAGTCTTAATTTATCAGCAATGATTGCTATAAATTCAGAATTAGTTGGTTTACCCTTGTCTCCATGCACTGTATATCCAAATAGCTTGTTTATTGCTTCTACTTGACCTCTGCCCCAAGCCACTTCGATAGCATGTCTTATTGCTCTTTCAACTCTTGAAGCTGTTGTATTATACTTCTTAGCTATGGAAGGATAAAGTTCCTTGGTTACAGCAGATAATAATTCCATATCATTAACTACCATAGTAATAGCCTCTCTTAAATACATATATCCTTTAATATGAGCTGGAACTCCAACTTCATGTATGATACTTGTTATTTCTGTTTCTAAATCAACTGGTCCTCTACTTGTTGCAGCTGCTTCTCTTTGAATAATTGGCATTTGAGGAGCTTTTTGTGCTACTACTTCTGGAGCCTCTATTGTACTAAACATTTCTCTTATTCTCTTTGTAAAAATATCCATATCAAAAGGTTTAACTACATAATAGTCTGCACCTAATGTTATTGCTTGCTGAGTAATTTTATCTTGTCCAACTGCAGATAATACTATAACTCTTGGCATCTTTTCTAAATTCATACTGTTTAGTCTTTCTAATACTCCTAATCCATCTAAATGCGGCATTATTATATCTAGTACCACTAGATCTGGTTGTCTTTCCTCAATAAGTTCCAAAGCTTCTCTACCATCTTTTGCTATTCCTGTAACTACAATATCTTTTTGATTTAGCAAATAATCATTTAGTATGCTACAGAATTCTTTGTTATCATCAGCTATAAGTACTGATATTTTTGAATCTTCCATGTTTTTCTCCCCTTTATCCAATATTTACTATCATAAGTAATACTTCAAATATAAAACATCTTAATACGCCATCCACAACACTACAATAAAATATATTCGACAAATGAGAAAGAATTCCTTCCTCAAAAAATAATTATCGGTATTCTTCCCATACACATCCTTTATAATAGCATATTACTGAAATTTATGATAGTATTTCTTTTAATGTAGAATCCCCTTTATACTTTTTCTTCCACTATTTGTAAATTATACACTATTATTTATTATTCGTAAATAGCTTTTATAAAAGTTTTTCTTTTCTAAGATATATATATTTTTTTCTATTTATTAATCTATTTAAGCATACAATGACAGGAAAATAAGTTCTCAAAAGACAGTTATTTTTGGAGAACTTATTTTTATAAGCTTTATATAAATATCTAAAAAAGATATTCATTTTAATTTATTATACCAACATCCTCCAACATCCAATCTATATATATACCATATCCTACATCTGGTTTATTAATTAACACATGAGTAACTGCACCTATAATTTTCCCATTTTGTATTATTGGGCTTCCGCTCATACCTTGAACAATTCCTCCTGTTTTTGAAAGTAAGCTTTCATCAGTGATTTTTATAATCATGCTTTTAGGCCCTGGCTCATCCTGTTGAAATAACTTTACTATTTCTATCTCATATTCACTTGGACCATCTTCATCAATAGTTGTTATAATTGTAGCTTTTCCAATTTCAATTTCATCTCTGCTTGCTACACGCATAGGTTTATGTTCTATATAACTACAAACATTTTTATTGCCTTCTCCAAATATTCCACACTGTGTATTTTTCTCAATCTTACCAATAGGAGTTTCCTCTTCTTGAAAAATACCTCTAAGTTCACCCGGTGTCCCTTTTTCACCTTTTCTAACGCTAATTATCGAAGATTTTAAAAGTTCTCCTTCTTTTATTGCAAAAGGCTCATTAGTTTCTCCATCTGTTACCGGATGTCCAAGCGCTCCAAACTTTCCTGTTTTCTCATCATAAAAAGTTATTGTTCCAACACCTGCTGTTGAATCTCTTACCCATAATCCTATTTTATATCCATCACCTTTTTCATTTATTAACTTAACTTCCTTTTCCAATTGTTTTCCTTCTCTTGTTATATTCACCTTTATGATATTGCTTTCTGAATTTCTTATTTTATCTATTAATTCCTTTGATGTTTCAACCCTTTCTCCATTTACATCTAATATTATATCCCCCACTTCTATTCCTGAAACTTTAGCAGGACTTTCTTTAACTTCACCATTAATTTTCACATTAGAATGCCCAACTACAAGAACACCTTCAGATGACAGTTTCACACCAATACTATTTCCTCCTGGTATAATCTCCATATCAGTCATTCTTCTTAGACTTACCGATTTTATTGGCAAAACACCTAAGAAACTGAACTTAACCTTTGAATTTTTATATTTTATATCCGTTAAAGGCGAGACATCTTTTAGAGTAGCTAATACTTGCATTTCATTTTCTGTATAAATACAATCTGGTACATCTCTTATAGAAAGGCTTGCATATAATGCTAAAATAACCATAGGAGCTGTAAAAAAACTTATTATTTTTATTACTCTTTTTTTCATTTTATCTCCTCCTTTACTTCTATATTTAAGTTTCCCATTGTTAAGTAGTAATATGCTATATTATGTTTTCTATTAAAGTTAAAAATTAATAAAGTCCCTTAATTACAAGCTTTTCAGTCAATAAATTCACTTGCAGCCTAAAATCATTTTAACGTATTGGAAAGCCAATTATAATCAGCAATCACTCTCAAAAAAAGTTTTTAATTTCCTATACGTAAAAAAAATAAAACCACATTAAATATGTGATTTTATTTCATCTTTTTTATTTTCAGAAAATCGCAGCATCTCTCTAACATTTTCTAATGTTGCTTCTGTTATTTCTCTTCCTCCAAGCATTGATGCAACTTGTTTTATTTTTTCTTCTGAAGATAATAGCTCAATTTTAGTAAATGTCTTATTATCCTTTACTTCTTTTGACACAAAATAGTGATGATCTGATAAAATTGCAATCTGTGGTAAATGTGTTATACATAAAACTTGATGTCCTAATGAAACCTGATACATCTTTTCTCCAACTCTTTGACCTACTTCACCACTTATACCTGTATCTATTTCATCAAAAATAAGCGTAGATATTTCATCTTTATCCGCAAATACACATTTTAGTGCCAGCATTATTCTTGAAAGTTCACCACCAGATAAAACTCGTTCTAATGGTTTTAAAGGTTCTCCTGGATTTGTTGATATGTTAATACACACTTCATCAAATCCCCTTTCTTTAATTTCATCAGTAAAGTCAACAGTTATCTTCATACGTGATTTTTCAAGTCCCACATAAGAAAGTTCCTTTAATATTCTTTCTTCTAAAGAAGATGTATATTTACATCTTATATCATGAAGTCTTTGTCCAACTTCTCTCATAGACTTAATAACATCACTTTCTTTCTCCTTAAGTTTTCTTAAAATTTCTTCTGCATTTACAAGTTCATCATATTTTACTTTTAAATTTTTATAGTAATCAAGTACTTCTTCAATAGTAGCACCATATTTCTTTTTATAAGTACTTATTTCGTATATTCTTTCATTTATTTTTGAAAGCCTATCTTCATCATATACTACTTCATCAGCAATATCTCTTATATCTCTACATACTTCTTGTATTGTATAATAAGCGCCTTCTAAAGACTCTTTTCTATCCTTAATTTTATCTATATGTTCCTCAATTGAAGATAATTCACCTAAAACTCTAGATAAAGCTTCTAATACAGAATTTCCATCATCTCTTCCATCTATTAATCCATAACTAATTTGTAATGCTTTATTTATTTTTTCAGCATTAGACAGTACATTATACTCTTCTTTTAATTCCTCTTCTTCGCCGACTCTTAATTTAGCCTTTTCTATATCTTCAATCTGAAACTTAGTATAATCTATTAACTTTTCTTTATCTCCACTACCTTGAATATTACTTATTTTGTTTCTTATTTCACTTAATTCCTCTTTTAACTGATAAAATCTATTAAGTGGTTTATCTATTTCTTTTCCAACATAATCATCAAGATATATTATATGGCTGCTTCTCTGAAGTAAACTTTGATTTTGATGCTGTCCATGTATATCTAATATCTTTTCTCTTATTCTTCTAAGCTGTGATACTATCAATGTCTTACCATTTACCTTAACAACGCTTTTTCCACTTATAAGAGTCTCTCTTGATATTATAAGCATGTCATCATATTCTATTCCTAACTCATCTAAAACTAAATTAACATTATCTGTATTTAAAGAAAATATAGCTTCTACAAATGTTCTATCTTTTCCTGTTCTTATTAAATCCTTAGAAAATTTTCCACCTAAAACATAATCAATTGCATCAATTAATATTGATTTACCTGCTCCTGTTTCACCTGATAATATATTAAAACCATCACCAAATTCAACCGTAAGTTCTTCAATTAATGCAAAATTTTTAATATTTAATTGTATTAACATCTATTACACCACCTCTTTACCTTAGGAAATGTAACTTCTTATTTTTAATACCAATTCTTCTGCTGCTTCCAATGTTCTTACCATAATAAATATAGTATTTTCACCAGCTATTGTTCCTGCAATTTCTTCAAATTCAAAACTATCAATAGCCTCAGCAACTGGTCCTGCACCTGCTACTGTTGTTTTTACTATAACCATTTTATCAACATTTTCAACTGATACTGTTAATGTATGCAGCACTTTTATAAGTTTTGCCGATAAATGTTCTTCCTCTATTTTAGGCGCAGAATATCCATATTTACCCAAAACAGACTGCATCTTTACCAGCTTTAGATCCTTTATATCTCTTGATACAGTTGCTTGAGTAACCTCAAAACCAGCCTTTCTCAATTCATCAGCAAGTTCTTCTTGAGTTTCAACATTCTTTTGTCTAATTATTTCTAAAATTTTTATATGTCTTTTAGACTTCAAGGTATAACACCGCCTATTCATTAGAATTATTTAAAAGTTTTGCCCTTAATACCTTAAAATAATCATAATCATCAAATAAAAGTACTTGAGCATGCTTTTTAGCTCTCTTAATAGTAACTGGTACTCTATCTTTTATTTTTGCAGCCTTCTGTCCATCAATTGTAAGATATATTTCCTCCTCACCATTTTCCGGAATAATTTCTATCTTACTATTGCCATCTAGAACTATTGTCGGAACATTCTTCCCGTGAGGACATATAGGTGTTAATGTTATTAAATCTAAATTAGGATATACAAATGGTCCTCCTGCTGAAAAAGAATATGCAGTAGAACCTGTTGGTGTTGCAACTATAAGTCCATCACCTTTAAATGTAGAATAAAGTTTATCATCTACAAATACTTCAAATTTAACCATTCTTGATAAAACACCTCTTGCTACTACAATGTCATTAAGTGCATTATCTATTCTTTCATCACCATCTTCTCCGGAATGACAGTGTAGAAGCATTCTTCTATCAATTCTATATTCTTCCTTCTTTATCTTTTCAATAGCTCTATCTATATCAGAAATTTCTATACTTGATAAAAAACCTAAATTCCCTATATTTATTCCAAATATAGGAACAGATATTTTGTTACATATTTCTCTAGCTACATTTAATAAAGTACCATCCCCTCCTAGTACTATAAGAAGCTCTAAATTATTAAATTTTTCATTACAAGTATTAAAGGAATTAAAAACCTTGACTTCTTCTAGATCAAAACTATCTTCAAACTTTTCTTTTACCATTTTTACTATTTTATTGTCTTGATCTTTAGTTGGATTAATTGCTATTCCAATTTTTTTCATGGTATCCCCCTTTTTTCATTAAATCTCCTTATGTGAATTTTCTACTACTGTTTCAATATCATCCCTACTAAAAGTAGTTTCTTTATTTTTATCTTTAGTAAAATAAACTAAATATTCTATATTACCTTCTGGGCCCTTAATTGGTGAATATGCAACTCCTAATACAACTAGATTATTTTCTAAAAGGAAATCTATTATTCCATATACTACTTCTTTATGTACATTAATATCTCTTATGACACCTTTTTTACCAACCTTCTCACGTCCTGCTTCAAACTGTGGCTTTATAAGAGCTACCACTTCCCCATTATCTTTTAAAAGATTAATTGTGGCAGGCATTATTTTTTTTAATGAAATAAAAGATACATCAATAGATGCAAAATCTAGTAATTCACCTATATCTTCAGGTGTCACGTATCTTATATTAGTTCTTTCCATGCAGACTACTCTTTCATCTGTTCTAAGTTTCCACGCAAACTGTCCATACCCCACATCTACTGAATATACTTTACTTGCACCATTTTGAAGCATACAATCTGTAAATCCTCCCGTTGATGCACCTATATCCATACATACTTTATCTTGTAGTGTAATAGGCCATGTCTTCATAGCTTTTTCAAGTTTAAGTCCACCTCTACTTACATAGGGAATCTTATGTCCTTTATAATCAATATTAGCTTCAACGGAAACTTTTTCACCTGCTTTATCAACTCTCTGCCCATCTACAAATACTTGACCTGCCATAATACATGCTTTAGCATTTTCTCTTGATGAAATTATTCCCTTTTCAACTAATAACACATCTAATCTCTGCTTTTTACCTGCCATAATCTACTCCTCTTTTTTGTTAATTCTAAAACTGATTGAACAATTCCATTTTCATCCAAGCCATACTTTTCATACAGTAAATTTACATTTCCTTGCTCAACAAACTCATCTATATATCCTAAATTTTTAACTTTTTCTTTATAATTTAATTCATTTAAATATTCTAAAACCGAAGTTCCAAATCCACCTTTAATTATATTATCTTCAACTGTAAGTATCTTATATTTTTTATCTGATAATTTTTTAAGCAGCTCTGTAT
>CAKVFO010000082.1 GCA_934746785.1 uncultured Clostridium sp.
GCCTTATGGGTTCTTAAATTTTTAACCAGCAAGAAGGCAATCTTAAAACTAAGAAGAAAATACTTAAAAATAGACTATTATCTATCAAAAAAAATAATAGGTCTTGGCTTGTCTGGTTTTATAATGGGTATCACAAATAGCCTTGTGCAAATTGTATGCAATATTAATTTATCTATATATGGTGGAGATTTATACATAGGAATAATGACTGTACTTAATTCTATAAGAGAAGTAGTTACAATGCCTGTTTGGGGTATTACAAACGCTGCTCAGCCAGTTATAAGTTTCAATTATGGAGCACAAAAAATAGAGCGTGTTAAAAAGGGTATTAACTTTATGTCTATAAGCTGTATTGCTTACACCTTTATAATATGGATTATATTAAGACTATTTCCTGAATTCTTTATAAGTATTTTTAATTCAAGTGAAGATTTAATTAAATATGGTACTATTGCTATGAATATTTATTTCTTCGGATTCTTTATGATGTCATTGCAGTTTTCAGGACAGTCTACTTATCTTTCCTTAGAAAAATCTAAACATGCTATATTCTTTTCCCTTTTCCGTAAGGTTATAATTGTTATTCCATTAACCTTCCTTTTGCCTAAAATTTATGATTTAGGTGTTATAGGAGTATTCCTAGCTGAACCCATTTCAAATTTTATTGGTGGACTCGCCTGTTATTTAACTATGAGATTAAGTATTTATGATAAACTTTCAGAACAAAGTGGCTGACGCCACGCTCCCTTCGGGAAACTTAATTGTAAGTAAAAATTTAAAAGCATAGGATGCTCAAAATCCTATGCTTAATTTCTATTTTCTATTTTTTTACTCTAAGGTTATTTTACTCTCTTACTCTAAAGAGTATATACTCTTTAAAGATACTTTTTCCAGCTTTTACTTTATACCTAATAAATACTTTAATCCATCTGCTAAAGTTTCACCCCAACACAAGTAATCATGCCCGCTTCCAAAAGTCTCAAATTTCACTTTGTATCCAAGTTTCTTAAGTGCCTCACTAAATTCTACATTAGTATCAATCATACTAATTTTAGGTTCTATATCACCTACATTAATATAAAACTTAATCGGCAGCCTTTCTATAGAAGTAAACTCATTTATCATCCATAACTTATCTTTTGAATTATAATCATCCCTTTTATACCAATATGAACCTGATTGAGATAATACATTTCCAAAGACATTAGGATATTTTAATGCAGTATATGAAGCTTCTAACCCACCTAAACTATATCCTCCTATTACATTATTTTCTGCTTCACTTGAAATATTATATTTATCTCTTATATATTCCATTACTTCACAAGCCAAGAATTTAGTAAAATTGTCATTACATTTTAAATTTTCAGATCTATCTTTACTTGCATTAATAAAAACAGAAATTATTGGTTGGATTTCTTTCTTTGAAATAAGATTATCTAAAACATTTTGCGCCGATAATATATTTAAGTATTCAAAACCATCATTTAATACCAGAACCCCATAAGGTTTTCCCTTTTCAGTATATCCACTGGGTGTATATATAGAAATATCTCTTTCTTCTTTTAATATTTCACTATATATTTTAAACCTTTCTATATTACCTTTTAGGGAAGTCAAATCTTCTTTTATCCATACATGTTCCTTAGCTTTTTCTAAAACTACAAACGGAACTGTTCTATATTTGTCACTTATCTTACCTGTAAAATTCAATTTATTATGGTTAAACTGATCATCTTCAACATTCTTCCATCTTCTCTCCCAATCATTATTTAAAGGGTCGTCAGGAGAAAATTGATAGCTAAAACGTATATCTTTTTTTACTTTATAAGCAATATACCATAAATCAGAATTAGGAATCTTATCCATTTTACAATTTTCAAGCTTCCTCATACCTACTGGAGGTATAAGCACAACATTTTTAAGTTCTGTTTTCTCTCTATATATTATCGTTACTAAAGAATAATCTTCCTCTTGCTTTATA
The DNA here is from genome assembly GCA_934746785.1 of uncultured Clostridium sp. Classification (GTDB taxonomy): domain Bacteria; phylum Bacillota; class Clostridia; order Clostridiales; family Clostridiaceae; genus Clostridium. The sequence goes on from CAKVFO010000082.1 coordinate 1,985, forward strand.
TCTTGAATTAATGGAGTTCCAACCTCCTTTATATAATTCCAAAAATCTATTAGTGCATTATTATTATCTCTTAGTTGTCTTTCTAACTTCTCTATACGTTTATCTTTTATGTATACTCTTTCCATACTCTGCCTCCTTATTATTTTTTAATCACTTTAAACATTCAAGTTATTTTTATCTAATATTAATAAAAATCATTGTCACTACCTCATTATGACTGTATAATTATTTCATATTTTATTAACGAGGTAACTTCAAGAATGTATAAAAACAAGCTAAAAAAATTAACAATTTCATCAATTACTATTTTAACAATTATTTATTTAATTAATATTATTTTTACCAACCTTGAAATAAACTTTTACTCAACAAATTTTGTTCTAGCAATAATTTCAATTCCGTGCTGCTTAATATACTATAAAATAAATACCAATCCTAATTTATATATGTACATCCTAGTATATATAAGCGTATTCATAGAAAATGCTGGCTTCTGGTTAATAAATTCAAAACCTATTTTACCTTATTACATCTATATAGATTACTTTCTACTATTTAGATTATTTCTACATTTATTAATGTTATTTCCTAAAAATAAAATATCTTTCTTTATTAAGAATAATAAAGAAAATAGTATTATACTAACTATATTAATAAATCTTATTTTTTTGATTTTAAATATTTTTACTAACAACAAATTGCATCTTTATAATCCTATAACTTTAGCTATTTTTCGTGCAATAACTTTTTTAACTGCTATAATTACAATATTAATCTTAATGAAAAGAGCTATTAAAACTGAAAACTTTATAGAAACAACTTATACCCTTAGTTTAATAATACTTTATCTTAGACTAACTAATATATTTAATGAACCTTTTAAAAACAAACTCACTTTTAATATGTCTAATAGTCACTTTTTTGCAGCATTTTTTATAATATTAATTGGATTATATATAGAGATAAATTATATTTTATTAGAAAACACAAAACTTAATGAAGATGTTGAAAATATTTCAAATCACATTAAAGAAATTAAAGAAGTTGAAAACTTAAGAAGTCAATTCTTTGCAAATCTATCTCACGAATTAAAAACTCCAATAAATATAATTTATTCAACGGTTCAACTTTTAAACTTGAAAAAAGGGCAATCTATTCCAGACTTCTTAGACAGCTATGAAAAATATGATAAAACTATAAAACAAAATTGCTTTAGAATGATAAGGTTAATAAATAACCTTGTAGATTTAACAAAAATTGATTCAGGATTTATTTCTACTAATTTCCATAATTATAATATTGTAAATCTAGTTGAAAATATTTGTATGTCAATCGTTCCTTATTTAGAGAATAAAAATATAAATCTAACTTTTGACACATTAATCGAAGATGTACATATAAAATGTGATTCTGATTACATAGAAAGAATAATATTAAATGTATTATCAAATTCAATAAAATTTTCTAATGATAATGGTAATATATTAATCTTTATGGATTGCAATGATGACTATGTAACAATTAAAGTTACTGATGATGGAATCGGCTTAGATACAGATAAAATCAATTCAATCTTTGAACCTTTTATTCAGGGTGATAAGTCCCTTACTAGAAAAAAAGAAGGTAGCGGAATTGGATTATCTCTTGTTAAATCTTTAGTTGAGCTACATGATGGTTTAGTATTTTTCAATCCTGATATCAGAGTTGGAAGCGAATTAGTAATCAAACTTCCTAATGTTATACTTCCAGATGAAGATATTGATATAACAAATTTCAATGCTGAAGAAAATAATACTCTTTCAAAAATAAATATAGAATTTTCTGATATATATGAATAAAAAAATAGAGAAGAAATTCTCTATTTTTTTATTCATATATATCAACTCTAAATAAATTTAAATCTTCACTTTTCCCTTTTAAATACAATTCACTAAGAATCATTTCACCTAAGATTCCAAATAATATTCCATTTGCTCCATATCCAAGATCAAACCATAGTTTATCATTATTGGAGTCTTTTCTTATAAAACCCAAAATACTTTTCTTCTGCTGCTTTTTCATTATATATATCTGGAATAAAGTTGATATCTTCTCCATAAATAATAAGTCTATCTTCCGGAGTTGTTGTTGTTACACACAAATTTCTATCTGTATTATACTCTTCTTCTATTTCTTTCAGAGCTTTTAATCCTAACCTATAGGACTTAATTACATTTTCTATGCTTGTATATTGTTCAAGTTCTCTAGCTGTTCCATCTAATTCATAGTGTAATAACGCAGTTGTTATACTTGTACTTCCATAACCTATTATGTTTTTTTCTAAAATTACACTAAAAATTGCCTTGGAATTTTATTAATTTTAGCAAAAATAGAATCTCCCTGTACAAATTGCAAATTCATATAGAAGTCTCCTAATTTCATCTCTGTTAAAATTATTATTTCCAAGGCAATTTTATATTATTCTAAACTAAATTATAAACTTTAATATAAAGATTATTCCTACAATAACTGTTGTTAAGCTTACATCTTCTTTTTTTCCTGCTAGTAATTTTAAAACTATATATGATATTACACCAAATACAATACCATCTGAAATACTATAAGTAAGCGGCATCATTATTATTGTTAAGAATGCTGGCACTGCTTCTGTATAATCTGTCATATCTATTTCTTTTATTGGTTCAATCATGAATAACCCTACTAATACAAGTGCTGAACATGTAACTGCTGAAGTTATACTTGCAAATAGTGGTGCGAAGAATAAAGATAATCCAAACATAGCTGCAGTTGATACTGCTGTAAGTCCAGTTCTTCCTCCTTCAGCTACTCCTGACGCACTTTCAACATATGTACTTACAGTACTTGTTCCAACACATGCTCCAAAAGTCGTTCCTACAGCATCTGCAAATAATGCTTTTTTAACATTTGGAACCTTTCCGTTTTCATCTAACATTTTCGCCTTAGTTGCTACCCCTACTAATGTTCCTATAGTATCAAACATATCCATAAATAATAGAGTAAATAATACTATGAACATATCTAAGGAGAATATGTTATGCCATTCAAACTTCATGAATACTGAGCTTATTGATGGAGGCATACTTACTATACTTCCTGGCATTGGAGTTACTCCCATTGGAATACCTATTATAGCTGTAATTATCATTCCTATAAATAATGCACCTTTTACTTTTCTAGCTAATAAAACTCCAGTTATTAATATTCCTATTATAGCTAAAAGACCTTCACCGCTAGTTATATTTCCAAGAGCAAGAATTGTTCCATTATCCTCTGGATGAATTATTACTCCTGCATTTTGTAAACCTACAAGTGCTACAAATAAACCAATACCTACTGATATAGCTTTCTTAATATTATCTGGTATAGAATCTACTATAGCTTCTCTAACATTACATACTGTTAAAAGTATAAATATAACCCCTTCTAAAAATACTGCAGTTAATGCAAATTCAAAAGAATATCCCATTCCTATAACAACAGTATAAGCAAAGAATGCATTAAGTCCCATACCTGGTGCTTGTGCAAATGGAAGTTTTGCGTAAAGTCCCATGATTAAAGTAGCTACTACTGCTGAAAGGGCTGTTGCTGTAAATACTGCTCCACTATCCATTCCTGTAGAAGAAAGTATACTTGGATTAACAATCAAAATATACGCCATTGTCATGAATGTTGTTATACCTGCAACAACTTCTGTCTTTACATTAGTATTGTTTTTTGATAGACCAAAATAATTATCTAATCTATTTTTCTTTTGTGAAAAGTCATTCATTTTTTCCTCTCTCTTTCATCGATTAATAATACTTTACTATATTAATATGTATAACGATACATTTCAAGTTTTTTTGTGAATATTTTTTATCTTTTTAACTTTTTATTTCGTTTTTATAAGTATTTATGAACATTTAAGAGTTGTTTTCAACGTTATTATTCGTATTTTTACACTTCAAGATCAATTTTATCTATCTTATTCTTATAATAATCTTGTTCCTCTTCACTGAGACTATGGATATTTTTTCTCAATGATATACACCATTCTTTATCGCAATCTCCTTCCCAATATCGAATATACATATATTTCAATAGCAGCACTTTGTATGTTTCTGGAATACTCATAAAAAATACTTGATATTCTTCACTAAACAAACATTCACTTTCCAACATATCTACAATGTCATTTAAAGATTTAAAATTATTCAATATAATTTCTATTTTTTCCTTCATAGACTTACTATCTCTTATCCTATCAGTATATTCTCTAAACTTAGAATCTTTAAGTTTATTTCCATCTGTATATCTTATCTTCATCCTCTCTTCTCTATATTTGTAAGTTATAAAGATATTATTCAAAGTATTTTCTTTAATATTCATATATACATAATTAATTTCTTTTTTAATTAATAAAATTCCATAATCAATTACTTCATTGTTATTAATATTAAGCTGACTTGCTGATTCTTCAAAGGCTTTAATAAGTCTTAAAATCACTTCATCCCTTGATAAATCACTTAAATCATTTTGAATTTGCAATATATCATTATCATTAAGAGATAACCCATCTAAATTTTTTCCACATAAAACTCTACCCAAAACATTAAACAAAACTAATTGAAAAATATTTATTAAAAGTTCTTCATAATTGCTATCATAGTTTTTCAATAGCATTATTAATTCAGTAGGTTTAAACTTATTACAAAGTTCACTCTCATAACTTAGTATGCAAATATATTTTTCTATATATTCAATTCCTTTAAACATTAATATATTAATAGGAATCTGATAATCTATAGAGCCTTGATTTTCATGAGGTTTAAAAAACATTTCATATTTTGAAAAGAATACTGATAACCCGTATTCTATGGTATCATCATAAGAGTAATTATTAACCATTAACTTATTTTCTTTAAGTCTATTAAATAAAACTTTATTCTTTTCAAATTTATTTTTTATTATTTTCTCTCCCTCTTTAAAATAATATACTTTCTAATTCTTTCTTAGTTAAAATATTATCCTTAACAAGTTCTTCTAGAAGTTTCTTAAAGTATTCATCACTACTTAGATTTTTATCACATAATATTTGAGCTTGAACCAACTTATCATTCATAGATTACTAATCCTTTTCATCACTTAAATTCAAATAATCTCTAACACCATTTCTAATATTATCTGCTATCTTATATAATATTCTCCCTTCTAAAAGTTCTAATGATCCCTGGCAATAGCCATCAAAGAACTTCTTCATTATAGGATAATACATTGTTGTCTAAATTAATATTTTTATTAAATAATTCTATATTTTTTTCATTTTCGCCTCCAAAGTATTGACTTTATATTTTAAATGTGTTATGTAGTAGCACTTTAGGTTTTTTTAGTCAATATTTTAATAAACATCTATTTAATTAGATGCTTTTTTTATAAAATCAAGACCACCCGAAAACGGGTCAATGTATTTCTTTCAACAGTATCAACATAATATCCATTACACCAAAACTGCCTGTTTCCATATCTACATTTTAAGTTTGCATGTCTATCAAAAATCCTCATTTAATTTTTCCGTAAATTACTTGTATTCTATACTTCGTTGCAAACACTATATGATATTTACACTTCCATTTGCTATAGGATAAACTACTATTGTCCATTTGGGACACACCTCCTTGTAATTTAATTGTGGTCGGCAAACCTACTATTATTTTTACAACGGAGGTTTTATTATTTTCTACTTATAGCTAAGAGCTTTCCGGAACCACAGGTCAAACCTGTGGTATTCAAAATACAAAAAATTGCTGCTATGTCTATATGCATAGCAGCAATCTTTTAAATTCATATTAATAATTATCTTTTATAAACTCTCTTACTTCATTTAGACTTTTAAATTGTTTCTCTGAATATTCTTTAATTTTATCATTTGCTTTAACTAAATCTTCAACATGTATGCTCATCATATTTGCATTATGTGCCGCTTCGATTCCAGCTGGAGAATCTTCAATTACTATGCACTCTTCAGGATTAACCTTAAGCTTTCTAGCAGCCGCTAAGAAGATAGATGGATCAGGTTTTGATCTAACAACATCATCTGCACAAACAATTTCATCAAATACCTCTTCTAGATTATGAATTTTCAACTGCATTTCAAGCTTCTCTTTGTGAGAAGATGTTGCTAATGCCATCTTAAAATTATTATTTTTTAAATATCTAAAGATTTCTAACGCTCCATCCTTCATTGGAACTTTACCTGTATCAATAGCTTTTTTAAGTCCTGCATCACACTTTTCAAAAATTTCTTTAGCTGGAAAGTGCGGACCATATATCTCATATAAGCTTTTTGTAATACTTTGTCTATCTCTCCCTATTAATGTACTATAAATACCTTTATTCATCTCATATCCATACTCAGCATAAACATCAACAAAAATGCCCATATAGACTCTTTCTGTATCAAATATTACTCCATCCATATCAAAAATAACTGCTGTTTTCTTCATTTTTATTCTCCTTTGTATATAGTAATTCTATTGATATCTGCTCTCAATTTCCTTAATCTTTTCATATAAAAATTCATTTATCTTCATTTCAAGATTATGTTTCTTAGCAAGTTTTAGCACAGTTCCTGAAAAAAGTTCTACTTCAGAATATCTCTTCATCAGCCCATCCTGTCTCATAGATGGCATTCCCTTAGGATCTAAAGTATCTGTTAATTTCACATAGTCTTCTAAATCGCCTTCTGAAAGTTTTACTCCTTCATAAGATGCAAGTTCTATAACCTCCTTCATTGCATCTTTCATCATTTTTCTCTCTTTGCCTTCCTTTTGAATAGTTCCATAGTTTCCCTCACTAATCATAACAACTTGATTTACTCCAACATTAAGCATAAACTTACTCCATAATCGATGAATAATATCTTCTTCAATAGTATAAGGAAAATCTATAGAATTAAAAAACTCAGCTACTAAATTTAGCTTTTCCTGCTTATACAACTCACTTTTAGGTATTCCTATTCTTAATTCTCCCATATGTGAGCAAGTAAATTCATTATCAATTTTAACTGCATCCATTCCTTGTGCAACACAATATATAATTTTTTCTTTTCCAAAAGCTTGTCCTATAATTTCTTCACTAGTTATACCATTTAAAAGTGAAATTATTATAGTGTTTTCTCCAACTTGCTTTTTAGCTGTCTTTATAGCGTCTTCAAGGTTTGTAGCTTTTACTGCTATAATCAGCAAATCAGTTTTCTTTTCTATTTCTTCATCTATAAGATTAAAACTACACCTCTTACCATTACATATTATACCTTGCTGCACATACTTTTTCATTCTATTTTTATTTACTACAAAAGAAACAGATTCCTTTCCTATTTTATCTTGAATATACTTTCCAAATAATATACCTAAAGCCCCCATTCCTACTACAGATACATTTTTTATAGTCATAATTTAATGCCCCCTTCAAATTATTTCTTTATTTATATAATTATAAATTTAAATCATTTATTTTTAAATAAACTTTCATTTTTTTCTAAATATTATATAATAAAAACATAATATATTTCATGGGAGGTTTAGTTATTATGCATAATCAACTAACAGAAGAAAATATTAAAAAGTTAAGAGATGAATTAGACTATAGACTTACTGTAAAGAGGGCAGAAATAGCAAAAGAAAAGCTAATAGCTGCTGCACATGGTGATAGATCCGAAAATGCTGAATATAAAGAAGCCTGTGCTAACTATAGAGAAAATGATAATAGAATTCAATACTTATTATCGATGATATCTACAGCCACAGTAGTTGATGAAGATGAAGTTGATAATTCTGTTTTAGGTATAAATAAAAAAGCAAGAATTAAATTCGTTGATGATGATGAAGAAGAAGTTGTAACACTTGTAACAACTATGGATTTAGATCCTGAAAATATGATGATAAGTATTGAATCAGATCTAGGAAAGGCTTTAACAGGCAAAAAAGTTGGAGACATAGTAGAAGTAGATGCCCCTGGTTCAAAATATACTGTTGAAGTTTTAGAAATACTTTAAATAACAAAGCAGCTGACACTCCATTTATTTTAGTGTAGGAAGTAACTTTATAAGCCATGAAAAAGGTTCTAAAAACAAAATAATTTCCTACTACGTTAAAAAGGTCTTAGCAAAAATTGAACTGCTAAGACTTTTTTAAAATATACCTTTTTGCAAAAAGTTTATGTGCCACTGCTAAAACTGAAGATCTAAGAACTTCACTTTCATATGTAACCTTAGTTGCAGAACTTTTTGCCGAAAAATCCCTAGTAGCAAAAACTGATTTAATTGCCTTTTCTAATTCTATGCAAAAATAATCATACGCTACGTCTATTGGATATTTTCCTATTTGTATCTTTACAATATCGCAGGTTTCTTTCAAAGTGAATACTTGTTTAAATACACATACTGTTATTAAATATGCTAAATGTTCCTTATTATACTTTTTATCTTTAGGATGTGAAACGATATGTTGTTTAACATAGTTATTTAACATAGTTGGTGTTAATAACTTTTCCTCTTCATCAAATACTAAAATCTTTAAAACACCTTCAATATATTCAATCACTTGATCTTTATATAAGAATACATTTGGCAGATTTTCATATCTAGGACATACAAAGTTTAAAAATTCATTCACATCATTCACTTTTACTTCTCCTTTAATCTAACAATTTATACTTCTTTATAGTCTGTATTGATACACACCCTGGCCCTCCCTGAGTCGTAAACACTGGACTTAATTTATATATTTCTACATCTGCATTTTTAATTCTAGACTTTATTATCTTTTCTGCATCCATTGCCCATTCTTCATTACATGCATGAGATATAAATATCTTATGATTTTCATCTATACCACAATTTATCAAATCATCACATATCTTGTCAACAGATTTTTTGAAAGTTCTCTTTATAGTAAACTTAACTAATCTTTTAGAATCTTCTGAAAGAGCTACAACTGGCACAAGCTTTATTATACTTGCTATTCCTCCCGCTATAGATGATAACCTTCCTCCTCTTACTAAATAATCAAAATCTCTAGGAATTAGAAATGACTTAGATGTTTCTATTTCTCTATTTAACTCTGTTAAAATCTCATCTTTAGTTTTTCCCTCTTCTACTAACTTAACAGCAAGGTCTACTAAATATCTCTGAGGAACACATAAAGTTTTACTATTAACAACCTCAATTCTATCTGGATTGTCACATATATTTTTAGCTGCACACGCCGAGTTATATGTTCCTGAAAGTCCATCTGCCATAGATATATTAATTATATCACAATCATACTTATTAAAAACATTAATCACATCTCCAACAGCTGGTTGAGATGAAGTGGCAATATGACCTCCTTCATTAATAAGTTCAATAAGCTTGTCTGTATTTATTTCCTCATTTTCAACATAACTCTTACCGTCTATTATTACTGATAAGGGCACTATTTCTATATTTTTATTTCTACCTTCACTCTGAGTGTAAAGAGTAGATGAATCTGATACTATCTTAATCATTTAAATTCTCCTTTTCAAAGTCTTACTTGTCTAAATAACATAGTTTCAAAAACTATATTCTTCAGAATATCACTCTATCTAACTATTGTCAACAACTTGTACATACAGAAAAATAGACTGATAAATTATCAATATATTATCATGATAACTTATCAGTCTATAAAAAAATTTAAAACTTCCTGTACGTTAAAAAATTATTCTCTTAAAGATAGTAATTTATTTTTTAATTGTTCTTCAATATTTTTAAGTTCTACTTCTGCTTCTTTTCTCTTTTGGCGACCTTCTGTCTGAATCTTCAAAACTTCATCTAAAGTTGAAATCAAAGATTCATTTGTTTGTTTAAGAGTTTCTATATCTACAATACCTCTTTCTGAAGCTTTAGCTGTTTCTATAGTAGACATTTTCAATGTCTCTGCATTTTTTCTAAGAAGCTCATTAGTCATGTTAGTAACTTCACTTTGAACTTTTGCTGCATTAGTAGAATGTGCAACACCAAGTGCTAAAACAATTTGACTCTTCCATAAAGGAATTGTATTTACTATTGTGGACTGAATTTTTTCAGACATCAATGTATCATTATTTTGTACCAATCTTATTTGTGGTGCCATTTGTAAAGATATCATTTTTGTAAGTTCCAAATCATGTATCTTCTTTTCAAATCTATCACACAATGATACAAAGTCATTAGCTGTTTGAGCATCTTCTGGCTGTCCTGTTATTCTAGCCTTTTCCATAAGCTTTGGCAGTTCCACTTCTTTAGCTTTGGCTAATCTCTTTTTACCTGCAATTATATACATATTAAGTTCTTTAAAATATACTTTGTTTACTTCGTACATCTTATCAAGCATTGCTACATCTTTTAATAATTGTATTTGATGATTTTCTAAAGCTGTACATATGTTATTTATATTACCTTCCACCTTATTATACTTAACTTTCATCTGCTCAATTTTCTTAACTGGTTTTTTAAATATCCCAAGAATTCCACCTTTTTTATCTTCAGTTTCCTCAAAATCCTTAAGTTGAGTTACCACATTAGAAAGCATCTCTCCAATTTCACCTAAATCTTTTGTCTTTAAATTATTTAAAGCAGTTTCTGAAAAATCAGCTATTTTCTTTTGAGCGCCGACTCCATATTTTAATACAGAATTAGTATTAGTTAAATCAATCTTTTCAACAAAGTCATTTACCATTTTTCTTTCTTCTTCTGTCAATGCACTTTCATCAACTATACTATTTTCTTCATCAACATTTTGGACCTGTATATTATTTTCTTCTACAACATCAAAAGATAAACTTGGAGTTACTCCAATATCTTCTTTAAAGTTTTCATTCATTTAATGTTTACCTCCCTTTATTTTTCTTTCTTAGTTCATAATCTGTCAAACCTTCTTGAGAGAATAAAGTTTCTAAAACAGAAATATCTGATGAAACATCCATTACCATATCCGCAAATAAATCATCTAATAATTTTTCAAAAGCAGAATTTATAAGATCTATACTCTTTTCAATTTCCTGCTTTGCTTTCTTTATATTCTCACCTTGAACTATTTGACTATCTAATTCCTTATAAGAATTCACAAGCTTTAAAGTCATAGGAAGATAGTGATTTATGAATTTTTTAACATCCGGAATCTTCTTTGCATCTTTTTCTATATTAGAAAATATCGCTGATACTACCTTTTCTAATTTATCTAATTTAAATGATATGACTTCTCCAGGTATTGCATCATTAGCATTTCTTATCTGTTTAATATAATCTTTACCCTTTCTAACTACTGAACCAAGTTCACTAGTATCATTTTCTTCTTCTCTTTCCTTTTGCTCTTCTTTTTCAACTTCTTCTTTTCGTTTAGCAAAAGCTTCCTTAGATGTAAGATAATTTTCATATACTTCATTACTTAACATCAAATAAGTATTTTCATCATCAAAGTATGCTTGTTTAAACATACCTAATTTTATCATTTTGCCTAAATCTTTAATTACAAATTTATTACTTTCACCTATTGAACTTGCTAATAAATCTATTTTACAATATTTTTTTTCACCAAAACATGAGGCATATCTTTTAAAACGCTTAATTCTATTTTTTATATTACTTCCTACAAATACAAAAGATAAACTCAAAACAAAAGCTAATGAAAATGAACCTGTTAAAACTTTTCCCACATATACTGTTAAGGGATTTCCAGATGGAATCAAAGCCACTGCCATTACAAAGGCAGCAATACCAAAACCAACACACCCAAAAATACCAAAAGCTCTAAAAAATATATTGCTTATCCTTCCTGATGGTTTCCTTTCTATATATGGAGAAACTGATTTCATACCACTTGAGTTGTAATAATCATGTTCTTCATACCTGTTTTTATTGTATCCTTTTTGATTATACTTTCTATTAAAATTTTCAAAAGTGTCCTGAGCAAACCCAGCACTTCTTTTTAAGTGATTTTTTACTTCTCTTAATGCATTACTTCTTACCCCAGCATATTGATCCACATAATCAAAAGCTGTATCTACTGCATTTCTAATTTTTTCTTCTATATCAAAAAAATCATTTCTACCCATTACCTTTCCTCCAAAATAATTTTTCTTCTTCCCTATCTTATTATATATTATTCTCAACATAGTTACAATTTACTATTACAATTCTATTTGCCGTATCAAACAACTTACATACCAGAAAGTCAGTCATATTCAGCACTTGTTCTTAAAAAGTCTGAATTTCTATACGTTAAAAAACTTGTCACCAACATTTTTGTTGAAATGACAAGTTTAAATATACGATATTTAATGAAATATACGATCTTTAAAAATCATCTTATTTTTTTCGGGATTTCCATTTATCTGATAAGAAACTCCTATATCATTACAATTATTATTTACTAAAAATATTACTGTTGCCTGAGTTGTATACATTTCTTCTCCAACAGGACATATGTCTGACTCTCTACATATAGACATAACTGACCTTCCATAGTATTGATCTTTAAGTAAGTTTTTAACTCCATTTAAGCTACAATCTTTTAATAACATGTCTTCTGCTCTAGTTAATCTTAAATATGTGCTGTGATTTTCCTTAAATGGCACTTCTTCATGTATAAATCTAAAATGGTTTGTTGATACTAGATATCTAGGATTGAATTCTGGTGTAAGTAAAACTATAATAACTTCTCCATTATAGCTCTCAATATAATAACTTTCTTTTTTATCACTAACAATTAAAATACCTTTACTCAATGAAGCTGAATAAAACTTTTTTATAAACTCTACTGCTTCTCCTGCAGTTTTATAATTGGAAATAATATTTTCATAAGCTTTATACACATTATCATCATTAATCAAAAAAGTACCTTTACTATCTTTTACATAACAGTCAGCAGACACAAATCCTACTCCATAATTATTAATTCCACACCATGTTCCTTCTATATCCTCTCTTTCAAAAGACATATAACTTATATCTTTCTTATTTTTAATTTTAGGCTCATGAAATAACCTTCTTTCATTCAAATCACATTGTTCAAATATAATCATTGCACTTTTTCTCTGAACCTCCCACGACTAAAGTCATAGGGTTCTTGATTAATAGTACCAATGCACTAAGCATAACCAAGCTATCCCCGTAAGTTCTTAACCTTAATCGTCTTTTGAGGTTGTTGTTCACATAAAAACGCTACTTTTTATGCAGTTCTCTTATGAACTTCTTAATATTTCTATTAAGCACAGACTATATCT
>CAKVFO010000083.1 GCA_934746785.1 uncultured Clostridium sp.
ATATGGCATTGCAAAATCAACAATAGGTGGCTGGGTTAAACACCAAAGGCGGGCTTTATGCAATAACTGTAAAAAAATGACAGATGATTTAGTAATTAAAGCTCTAAAGAGAGCTTATTACAATCAAAATCCTCATAAAGATAATAAATTAATATTTCATAGTGATTTAGGATCTCAATATACTAGTAATGATTTAAAAGATTTATGTAAGGAATTTAGTATTGTACAATCCTTTAGTAAAAAAGGATGTCCTTATGATAATGCTTATATAGAATCTTTTCATTCATCAATAAAAAAAGAAGACTACATTCAGCTATAAATTACATGACTCAAGAACAATGTGAGCTATTAGCTAGAAGTGTATAATTAAAAAGGTTTGACTTTTTGTGTCCAATATATTGACGTAAGACCAATATAAGGCTTTGTTAAAGAATAGAGCTTAAAAAGCTGATTTCTGTTTTTCAGGAATCAGCTTTTTAATGTATAGGAAATTAAAAACTTTCTTCGAGAGCGAGTACTGATTATAACTGGATTTCCGATATGTAAGTCGTCCAATACGTCTTCTATCCTCTAATTTTGCTTTTAGAACCCTTTTACAGGATTTAACAAAGTGGCTTCCTGCGCTGAAAAAGCGTGGCGCAAGCCACTTTGTTAATAGAAATTATTTAAATCTATATTTGCACTGTATAGTAATCCACCAGCTATAAATAATATGACTACAAGTATAGAAAGTATTATAAAAGTTATTATAGGTGCTATTGTAGTACCACCATTTACACGAAGTCTTCTAGTAATGGTATTGTAATCTACATTTCTAGATTGACATGACTTTATGTGAAGTATTTTCTTTGTTGCATGTTTAATATATAGTTGGTTACCAAATAATCCAAAACCAATCATTAATCCTAAAGATAGTATACTTGAAGCTACTTCAGGAAGAAATAAGGTTCCAGATACTGATATAGCTAATACTATTAGCATTATTGAATACATTTTTCTATACCAGAACCAGTAGAATCCAAATAAGAATGCTGGCCAGTTCCATGAAATGAAGTTTTCATTTTCAAGATATTTATTCCATCTTTCTAGATAATAATCAGCTTTCTTTTCACCAACAAAATTTATCATTTCGCTTGTACTTATTCCGTTATAATCACGGAATTCATTGAAGATTGCATCTTGTTGGTCTGAATCGTTACAATAATTATTGTCTATGTTTGTTTTTAGCGGACATTCTGGATTAGTACAGATGTTTTCAGAATTTAATTCATGTCCACAGTGTTTACAATACATTTTAATCCCCCTTTTGTCGTTAAGTATAGTAATTATATAATAAAATGCAATATATTTAAATATAATCATTATCTATAGTTATAATACATTCATATTCAGGATGTATTTTTTTTATTGAATTAGTTATGTCTTCTTTTAACTTTTCTTGTGACATTATCTTTTTTAATTTTTCTGGATTTACAACAATATCAAAGATTAAGTTTTTCTTTTCACCTTGACCTATAATTCTGAAGTCATGCATTGATTTTATTAGAGGATTATACTCTATTATTTTAAGAACTTCACTATAGATTCCATTAACTTCTTGCGTAGTTAGACAGATTGGATCCATATGAATTACAAGATAGATATTAAGTTTGTTTGATATTTCTCTTTCAGCTGCATCTATTATTTCATGAATTTCCATAACACCTATGTCAGAAGGAATTTCGGCATGAATAGAAGCCATACATCTTCCAGGACCATAATTATGAATTATCAGGTCATGTACACCTGTTATATTTTCATAACTTAGAACCATATTCTTAATTTGTTCAACTAATTCTTTATTTGGTGCCTCTCCTAAAAGTGGATTTATAGTTTCTTTTATTAATTGGATACCTGAGATTAGTATAAATATAGCAACCAAGAACCCTAAGTATCCATCAATAGGAAAGATTATAAATTTTGAAGCTAAGAAAGAAAGTGCTACAACTGAAGATGTAACTACATCACCTAATGCATCAACAGAAGCTGCTTTTAATGCTGATGAATTAATTTTTTCTCCAACTATTTTGTTAAATCTAGAAAGCCATATTTTTAGTAAAACTGATATTATTAATAATATAAATGGAATAGTTTCAAAAGTTATGGATTCAGGATTTAGTATTTTTTCAAAGGATGATTTTAAAAATTGAAATCCTACTAGCATTACCATAAATGCTACTATTAAAGCTGATAGATATTCTATTCTGCCATGTCCAAATGGATGTTCTGCATCAGCAGGTTTTTTTGAAAGTTTAAAGCCTATTATTGTTATTATTGATGAAGCGGCATCAGACAGGTTGTTAAAAGCATCAGCCATTATAGCAATACTTGAAGCTAAAAGTCCTACAAATAACTTGGTTGAGAATAAAAGAATGTTAACGGCTATACCCACAAATCCACCTAACATTAAGTATGAACCTCTGACTTTTTCATCTTCTATATTGTCTTTGTTTTTTATAAATATGTTAATTAATAATTTTGATATCAACACATACACCTCTCAATTAAAGTTTATAATGTTTTAATTGTATATTACATGTTGTTATATGGCAATTCATTGTTATGAATAACTAAGTTTGTTATTATAATATTATTATGATATGTAAAATAACATAAGATAATCATGAGGAGTTGATATTGTGGAAAAACAATTAGCGTTGGAACTTTTAGATTTTATTAATGCAAGTCCTACAGCATATCATGCTGCAGATACTATTAAGGAATATCTTAAAAAAGAGGGATTTAAGGAACTAAAGGAAATCGAAAAATGGGGTTTGAATAAAGGTGAAAAGTATTATATAGAAAAAAATAATTCAGCTGTGATTGCATTCGAAGTTGGAACTGGTGATATTGTTAATGATGGATTTAGAATTATAGGAGCTCATACTGATGCACCAACATTCAAAATTAAACCAGCATCTGAAATGAAGGCTGAAAATAGATATGTTAAATTAAATACTGAAGTTTATGGAGGTCCAATTTTAAGTACATGGTTTGATAGACCTTTATCAATAGCAGGAAGAGTAGCTGTTAAGGGGAATTTAGCATTAAAACCAGAAATTAAGTTAATTAATATTAATAAGCCATTATTAATAATTCCTAACATAGCTATTCATATGAATAGAGGAGTTAATGATGGATATGCTTTTAATGCTCAAAAGGATACTTTACCTTTATTAGGATTTATTAATGAAAAGTTTGAGAAGGAAGGTTATCTGTTAACTATTTTAAGTAATGAACTTGGTGTTAATAAAGATGATATATTAGATTTTGATTTATTCTTATATGAATATGAAAGAGGATGTTTAATAGGATTAGAAGAAGAATTTATTTCATCTAGCAGACTTGATGATTTATGTATGTTATTCTCAGGACTAAATGGATTAACTGATAGTAAGGTTAATAAGGCTACTAAGGTATTAGTAGCAATTGATAATGAGGAAATTGGAAGTTTAACGGCTCAAGGGGCACGTTCTACGTTTATAAAGACAACTTTAGAAAGAATAGTATTATCTTTAGGTAAAGATAGAGAAGAATTTTTTATGACATTAAATAATTCGTCAATGATTTCTTCAGATGTTGCCCATGCTGTACATCCAAATCAAGGTGATAAATGTGATCCAACAAATAGACCAATTTTAGGAGGAGGTCCAGTAATTAAAATTGCAGCTTCAGGAAGTTATTCAACAGATAGTTTTGCTTCTGCAGTTTTTCAAAGTGTTTGTAAGTCAGCAGGAGTTCCATGTCAAAAATTTGTTAACAGATCTGATATGAGAGGTGGAACAACTATAGGACCTATGTCAGCTGCAGATTTAGGTATTTCAGTAATGGATATAGGAACACCACTTTTAGCGATGCATTCAGTTAGAGAATTAGGATCTGTTAAAGATAATTATTATACAACAAAGGCATTTACTGAATTTTATAATTTGTAGTCTTTGTGATTTTATCCCTGTAGAAGGATTTCTGCAGGGATTTTTTGTTGTGCGATTTATGTATATATGTAAGTATGGTTTCGTACTATCATATTCTTTAATAATTAAATGTTGTTAATGTTTAAAAATAATATCATGGGTAATAATTTCAATGAGGTGAATTTCATGATAATTGAAGATAAGTATTATAAAAATATAGATAAACATATTAATAACATAATGAAGAAAGATTTATATTCAACAAGAGAAACTGATGGTTGTCCACATTGCAAAGGAAGTAAATATATAAAGTATGGAAAGTTTAATGGAATCCAGCGTTTTAGATGTAAAGAGTGTGGAAAGACATTTTCTCAAGTAACAAATTCAATATGGAGTTATTCAAAAAAGAGTTCTGATAAGTGGATGAAGTTTATTGAATTAATATTAGAAAAGAAAGTCTTAAGGGAATGTGCAGATGAGTTGGAAATTAATATAAATACAGCGTTTGCTTGGAGACATAAGATTTTAGAGGCTTTAGTTAAAAATAATAAACCTGTAGTTTTGAATGGAGCTATACATATGATTAAAACATCTGTTAAAGAAAATTTTAAAGGTGATAAAAATATAAAGACTCCTATAAGAGAAAAGGTATTTATTGTGTCAGCAAGATCTGAAAGTGATGCAATGATATCTATTCCATTATCTAAAAGACTATGGTTTTGGAGTAAGTTTGAGGAGGAAATATGTAGTAAGCTAGGTGGAGATGGATATATAATTCCTTATGTTGATAGATATATTTATTTAGCTGCTAAAAGATATAATAAAGGTGTTTTTGACACTAAAAGTAAAGATGATGTTATTGCTAGGTTTGGAGGGTTATCAAAAAAGTGGTTTAAGACATTTTATGGTGTGGCAACTAAATATCTTGGACAATATCTTTCGTGGTTTATTTTATTTTGTAGAAATAAGAAATTCAATAATGTAAATATAATTTATGAATTAATTAGAATATAAATGAATATAACAACAATTATTTATGAAACGAGTTCATAGGGGAAAGGACTTATCATTTGTAGGGCTGAATAAAAATCTAACTTTTATTTATAGTTTTATTATTTTAGGGAAAACTAAACTTATGACTAAAATATTAGGGAGGTTTTTATTATGAGTGATAAGGATGTTGATATCTGTAGAAAACATGTATTACAGGAGTTAAGAAATAGTTTTAAGCAGATAAAGAATAACTATAAGTATATAAAAAAGCTTGACAGTATTGGTGAAGAAGTTATTAATTCTGGTGAGTGGCTATTAGACAATATATATCTAATTGAAAAAGAATATAAAAGCATTAAAGATAATATGCCTAAAACTTATTTTGATAATTTACCTCCTAAATATAATGATGATAAAGGTGAAGCTAGAATACTTGCTTGTGTGAGAGAGTATACAAAAAGTGCAGGCTTGCATATAAATGAAAAAGAATTAATTAAGTTTATAAAAGACAAGGAATATGAATTGACAATGGGGGAAATATGGGCTATTCCACTGATGTTGAGAATTTCTTTAATTACAAGTATTTCTGATATAAGTGATTCGATAGTAAGCATTGAACAAGAAAAACTAAAAGGAAAATATGCAGCTTATAAAGTTATTGATGAAAATAAGGATGAAAGAATTAAGAGTGTATTAAACAAGTTAGAAAAACAAGAAATTAATGAGTTATTTTTAGAAAGTATGAAAAAAACACTTAAAGATAATTCTATTGAAAAAAATATGGTATGGAATTTTATAGATAAACTAAAAGTTAATAAAAGTATCTTTAATGAAGGAGATACTGAAGAATTAATAAGTAAATGTATATCTTCATTGAGGAGTATTGAAAGTACAGATTGGAAGAAGTTCTTTAATCAAATATCTAAGGTTGAAGAAATTTTAAATAGAGATCCAAGCAATATATATAGTGAAATGGAATTTAAGTCAAAAGATTATTACAGACATGAGATAGAAAGACTATCAAGAAAGTTTAATGTAGATGAGGTTACTTTGACTAAAATAGCTTATGAATTAGCTTTAGAAAAAGATGAAAAAGAACTTTATAAAAGACATATAGGATACTACATAATTGATGATGGAGTTAAAGAATTAAGAAATAAGTTAGGGACTTCAGGAAAAGATAAAGAAAGAATTTCAGCAGGCTCATTTATAGCAATAAATATATTAGGAACAATAGTCATTATTGTAGCAGCTATATTAGGTATTAAATTTGTAGGAGTTAATGTAACAACAAGGAAAATGATTATATGGGCTCTATTAATAATGATACCAGCTAGTGAAATAGTGGTTTCCGTTATTAATATATTTGTGAGTAAACGGATGCCAGTTAGTTTTCTGCCTAAGTTAAATTATTTAAATACTGTACCTGATGAAAGTAAGACTATTGTTGTTATACCAGCAATATTGTCATCAGTAAAGAGGACAAAAGAACTATTAGGACAGCTTGAAGTGGCTTATCATGCAAATAAAAGTGCCAATATATACTTTGCATTATTAGGTGATTTTAAAGATAGTATATATGAAAAACTAAAAGAAGATGATGAAATTATAAGTGAAGCTTTGAAAGAAACATTACGACTTAATTTCAAATATTTTGGTGGCGAAAAACACTTTTTCTTTCTAAACAGGAAAAGAATTTTTAATCCAAAGGAAAAAGTATTTATGGGTTATGAAAGAAAGCGTGGTAAACTCATAGAATTTATGGAACTTATTAGAGGTAGTTATAATCACACATTTAATGTTATAAGCAGTGATACAGATGTGTTAAGAGATGTTAAATATTTAATTACTCTTGATGCTGATACATTTATGCCAAAGGATTCTGCTTTTCATTTAATAGGAACTATAAGTCATGTTCTTAATAGAGCGAAGATAAAAGATAAAAAGGTAGTTCGTGGCTATGGAATAATGCAGCCTAAGGTTAGTATAAGTATTGAAAGCAAGAATTACACTCCTTTTGCTAAGATATTTGCAGGTGATGGAGGAATAGATGGATATTCAATAGCCTATTCAGATACATATCAAGATTTATTTGGAGAAGGAAGCTTTGTTGGTAAAGGAATAATAGATATTGATGTTTTTAGAGAAGTAATAGATGGGTTAATTAAAGAGAATACAATTTTAAGTCATGATCTTCTTGAAGGTGCTTTAGTAAGAAGTGCTTTAGTTACAGATGTAGAATTTATAGATAATTATCCATCAACATATGAAAGTAGTTCTATACGCCTTCATAGGTGGGTAAGAGGAGACTGGCAGCTTTTAAAATGGTTATTTTCCTCAAGGTTATCTCTGCTTTCAAGGTGGAAGATATTTGATAACTTAAGGAGAAGTCTTCTTGCACCAAGTTTGATGTTAATTTTATTATTAAATATTACAACATTAAATGGTGAAAAACAGATTGCAGTGATGTGCTTTTTAGCAGCAGTAATACCACTTTTGTTTAATATAACAGACTTTGTTGTAACTCCTAAAAATAAAATAATTGGTACATTTAAATCATTAAAGCAGACAATGATAATATTAAGTTTTATACCATACCAAAGTTATATGATGATTGATGCAATAATAAGAACTCTTTTTAGAATGTTTATATCTAAGAAGCATCTTTTGCAATGGAAAACAGCAGAAGAAGCGGAGAAAGAAACCAATAATTCAAGCTTTGCATATGTGAAGAGAATGTGGTTTTCTATAGCTGTAGGTATTGGAATTATATTTATATCCATTTTAAATGCTAGTATGTTAGTAACAATAATAAATGCTTTTATTGGAGCATTGTGGATAGTAAGCCCATATATAGCTTATTCATTAAGTATTCCATATGAAGAAGATAAATTTGAATTGTCACATGGAGAAAAGACCTTTCTTAGAGATAATACCAGGAGGATATGGGCGTACTATGAGGATTTTGTAAATGATGAGAATAACTATCTTGCTCCAGATAACTATCAAGAAAAGCCTTATAAAGGTATAGCAAATAGGACATCTCCAACCAATATAGGAATGGGACTTATGAGCAATATTGCAGCTTATGATTTAGGCTATTTATCTCTTGGAGGAGTTATAGATAGAATAGAACTTATATTAGAAGGAATGAGGAAGTTAGATAAGTTTAAGGGGCATTATTTAAATTGGTATGACACTAGAAAATGTGAGCCATTATGGCCTAAATATATATCAACAGTAGATAGTGGAAACCTTCTAGGATACTTATGGATAATTTCAAATACACTTGTTGAATATAAAAGTAATCCGTTAATTAGGGATGAGGAAATAAAGTCTCTTCATGATACCTTAGAGATAGTAGGTCTTAATTTAAAATTAACAGAAAAGGTTACATTAAAAAACTATGATACTATCCTTGAAGAAATTCTTTTAAAAATAGAAGAGAGTGATATTTCAAGGATAAAAGATAAAGAAAAGATTTATTGGGTAAATAAATTAAAGTATGAGATAAAGACTAAGATGTCTTATTATGAATACCTATTTGATGGAATGCAGAAATTTATAGGAGATAAGTTTGAAAATAATGCTCCTAATATCTATGAATACATAGATTATATAGAAGAACTCATTAAAGTATCAGGTCAAGATTTAAAGGAGCTGTTAGAAGAAAAACTTACATCTATAAAAACTTTATTAAATAGAATAGACAGCTCTATTTTGGAGATAAATTCAATAATAAAAGATATGGATTTTAGGTTTTTATATAACGAAAATAGAGGACTTTTTACCATTGGTTATAACCTAGAAGAAAAGTCTATGGGAGAATCTTTCTATGATCTTTTAGCATCAGAATCAAGAGCAACATCATTTATAGCTATAGCTTTAAACCAAGTGCCTAAAGAACACTGGTTTAAATTAGGAAGGGCAATGACAAATGCCTTTAAAGAGAAGAGTCTTGTTTCATGGAGTGGAACTATGTTTGAGTATTTCATGCCATCATTAATAATGAAAAGCTATGATGAAACTTTATTAGGAATGACATATTCTTCAGTAATTGCAGCTCAACAAAAGTATGCAGAAAGTAAAGGTGTTCCTTGGGGAATTTCTGAATCAGCTTATTACTATTTTGATTCAGGTAATAATTATCAATATAAAGCTTTTGGAGTGGAAGGTATAGGACTAAAAAGAGGACTTGAAGATGAACTTGTTATATCTCCATATTCAACACTAATAACTCTTCCATTTTCACGCAAAGAAGGAATTAGAAATTTGAAGAGGCTTAAAAAGAAAGGTGCTTATGGGAGATATGGTTTTATTGAATCTATTGATTATACAGCAAATAGACTTAATAGAATGGATACTGATGAAAATGAGAAAAAGTATAAGCATGTTAGATGTTATATGGTGCATCATTTAGGTATGTCTTTTTTAGCGCTTGATAATACTTTGAAAGATAATATATTGCAAAGAAGATTTCATAGTATACCAGAAGTTAAAGCTAATGAACTTCTTCTAAAAGAAAAGATACCTGAAAATATTACATTTGAAAGAGAAGAAGAGCTAGTAGAAACTAAGAAAATAATAAATAAAGAAGAATTTGTCCCTAGAATATACGAAGGTGTAAAAAGGAATAACCAAGAAGTCTTATTGTTATCAAATGGAAGTTATTCTTTAATGACAACTTTATCAGGAAGTGGTTATGCAAAGAAAGGTGATATGACAGTTTATAGATGGAAAGGAGATAATACTTCAGATTCGTCAGGAAGTTTTATATATATTAAAAATCTAAATAGTAATGATTATTGGAGTGCTACATATGAGCCTTGTAAAAATGCAGGTGATGATAGTGCAATAGAATTTAAATGTGATGTTGGAATATTTAGACGTAAAGATGGTTCTATAGAAAGTGAACTTGATGTAGTTGTTTCACCTGAAGATGATGTGGAAATAAGAAAAGTAGTATTGAGAAATACTGGAGAGAAGGCAAGAAGTATTGAGGTTACAAGTTATATGGAAGTTACTCTGCAGAGCTTTGAAGGCGATGCAGTGCACCCTAGTTTCTCTAATTTATTTATTTCAACAGAGTATATTGAAGATAGGAAATGCTTGCTTGGAAGTAGAAGACCAAGAGCGAAGAATGCAGTAACGCCTTTTATATTTCATAATTTAGTTACAGAAGAAGAATTAGAAGGGAGTATTACTTACGAAACTTCAAGAATTAATTTTATAGGAAGAAATAGAGAGTTAGAACAGCCAAAAGCTATGGATAATGATGTAGCTTTAGGCAATACTATTGGTACTGTTCTTGACCCTATAATGAGTATGAGGTGTAGATTAAGACTTGAAAAAGGTGAAGAAAAAACTATCTATTATGTGACAGGAACTTCTGATTCTAGAGAAGACATATTAGAACTTATAGATAAGTATAGCGATGTAGGAAAGCTTGAAAGTACCTTTATTTCATATAGTAAAGCTGTTCAGCTGGAATTGAGAAGTTTGGGAATAAAGTCATCTCAGGCTAATATTTATCAAAGACTTGCATCTTATATATTATTCTTACATAGTGGAAGAAGCGATAGAGAAGAATATATAAAAAATATCCATAATAGTCAGCAGGATTTATGGGCTTATGGAATCTCAGGAGATTTACCTATAGCTATGGCACTAGTAAAAGATAGCGATGATATGGATTTAGTAAGGTCAATGATAAAGATGCATTACTATTGGAAGAGCAAAGGCTTAAAAGTTGACCTATTAATTTATAATAATGAGGAAAGTACTTATGATCAGCCTTTACAGAAAAGTATATTAACAGTTTTAGGTATTTCAAAAGAAGGAGATGTATTAAATAAACCAGGAGGAATTTTTGTATATAATAAATCAACTATGCCTGAGAATATAAGAGACTTCTTAATAGGAATCTCATCATTGTATGTTAATAGTGCTAAGGGGTCAATTGTAACTCAGATGAGGGATATTGATTCTTTGGAAAACGTAAATTTAAGGCACAAAGAGATTGAAAGTATAAGTACAGATATTTTCTTGCAAGAAGAAAGACAGGATAAAGAAAACTTATTAAGTATAACAAAAAATCCTATATATAAAGACATACATGAAACATATAACATAGATAGACTTGATTTTTGGAATAATTATGGTGGTTTTGATCCAAAGGATAAGAGCTATGTTATAAAATTAGATAAGTATAATAATACACCTGCACCATGGATAAATGTAATTTCAAATCATGACTTTGGTTTTCATATTTCAGAAACAGGTTCTTCATATACATGGAGTCAAAATAGCAGGGAAAATAAACTTACACCTTGGAGTAATGACTGGGTAAGTGATCCTGTAAGTGAAGCTTTATATATTAGGGATAATGAAAGTGGAGTTTACTTTTCTGTTACCCCTAAACCAGTTAGAGATGAAGGTGAATATATAATTAAACATTCTTTTGGATATAGTACATTTAATCATACTGCATATGGAATAAAAGGAGAAGAAACAGTATTCTGTCCTAAAGATGAAAAGTTAAAAATATTGAAGGTGTCTTTGGAAAATTTTGAAGAAGAAAAAAGAGAATTATCTATTTTCTATTATGCACAGCTTGTACTTGGGGTATTTAATTACAGTAGCGCTAAGTATATTTCAACTTTCAAAGAGGATAATTATATCTATGGACAAAATCCATATAGTAAATATTTTGGAAAAGAAAGATGTTATCTAACTATATTAGGAGTAGATAGTTTAAGTTTTACTGGTGATAGAAAGGAATTCTTAGGAGTAGAAGGTAAAGTTTCAGAGCCAGAAGCCTTAAAGTATAAAAATCTTTCTAATACTACAGGAAGTATTTATGATCCATGTCTAGCAGCAGAAGGCAAGATTATACTTGAACCTGGAGAAAAAAAGGAGATAGTTGTTCTTCTAGGAGCAGAAGAGAATGTAGATTTAATTAATAAGAATATAAATAAATACAAAGATATAGATAAATGTCATAAAGCTTTAGAAAATGTAAAGGGGTATTGGTCAGATTTCCTTGGAAATATACAAGTTGAGACAGAAGATAAATCAATGGATTATTTACTAAACGGATGGCTTCTTTATCAAACTTATAGCTGTAGATATCTAAGTAGAACAGCATTCTATCAATCAGGCGGAGCTTATGGATATAGAGATCAGCTTCAAGATTCAATGTCTTTAGGTATAGTAAAGCCTGATATTACAAAAGCACAAATCTTAAGAAGTGCATCTAAACAATATATAGAAGGAGATGTACAGCATTGGTGGCATCCAGTAATAAATAGTGGAATTAGAACAAGATTTTCAGATGATTTATTATGGCTTCCTTATGTTACATCAGAATATATTAAAAAAACTGGAGATTATTCAATTTTAAATGAAAGTGCAAAATATCTTGAAGATGAACCTTTAAAGGAAGGAGAAGATGAGAGATATACTATAGTTGAAACTTCTAATATAGAGGGTACAATTTATGAACATTGTATTAAGGCTATAGAAAGAAGTTTGAAATTTGGTGAGCACAATATACCTCTAATGGGAAGTGGAGACTGGAATGATGGAATGAGTGCAGTTGGTAATAAAGGAAAGGGTGAAAGTGTATGGCTTGGATGGTTTCTTTATAGTATTCTTGATAATTTTGATGATATATGCAGTCATGTGTCAGATGATAAGCGAAGAAAGTTTTTTAATGAAAGAAAAGAGTTTATAAAAGAAAATATTGAGAAAGAAGCTTGGGATGGAGGATGGTATAGGAGAGCATATTTTGATGATGGAACTCCTTTAGGTTCAAGGGATAATGAAGAATGTCAAATTGATTCTTTAGCTCAAAGCTGGGCATTAATTTCAGGAGCATCTACAGGGAAAAGAGCTGAAGAGGCAATGAAGGCTGTAGACAGTAACTTAGTTAAGAAAGATAAAGGTATGATACTTCTGCTTGCACCACCTTTTGAAAAATCGAATTTAGAGCCAGGTTATATAAAAGGATATGTTGCAGGAGTAAGAGAGAATGGAGGTCAATATACTCATGCAGCTGTATGGGTAATTTTAGCTTTGACAAAAATGGGATTGGGAGACAAAGCAACTAAGTACTATAATATGATAAATCCTATAAATCATACCAAGACAGAATTAGAATGTAGAAACTATAAGACAGAACCCTATGTAATGTCAGCAGATGTTTATATAAGAGAACCTCATGGAGGCAGAGGGGGCTGGAGCTGGTATACAGGTGCTTCTGGATGGATGTATAAAGTTGGAATTGAGGATATCTTAGGGCTAAAGGAGATAAAAGGTGAGTATTACGAAATATCACCATGTATTCCTAATAGATGGAGAGAATATTGTATAAAAATAAATAATGAAACAGAAAATTATACTATAAAAATTATTAATGGTAATACTAATAAATTAATCATTAATGAAAAAATTATAGAAGGAAATAGGATACCTAGAAATAAGGGAAAGCTTAATGTAATTGTAGAAAGAAAAAGTAATAAATAGAACTAATTATGGCTGATAGAAAATAAAAGATATTAACCGTTATAGAATATAAACAATATATAACAAAATATTTACATAAAGGGGAAAAGTGTGTAAAATTAACTTATTAAGGCGGTGAAAAAAATGAATAATAGTAAAAGAGGGTTTGTATTAGTTATTATTCTATCAGTTATATTGGTTTTAGTAATTGTTGCTGGAACTATAAAGGAAAGATATGATAATAAGAAGAGCGATGAAGAATATGCTGCATATATGCAAGAGGTTGATAGTGAAGAAGTTGTAAAAAGTCCTAACAATTCAGAAGAAGAGGTAGATTCATCAAAAGTTAAAGGTTGTATCAATAAATTAAAAGCAAAACAAGATATTAAGGTTTTAATACTTGGAGATGATATGGCTATGAGTAAAGGAAGAACTTCTGATTCAGGAATATGGAGTGATGGTTTTAAACATTTAATAGAAACAACATATGGAAGTAAGGTTAACTTAACTTTGCTAGCAAAAGAGGGAGCTACATTAGAAACAGGTTTAAGAGCTACTAAAGAAAATGACATTTCCGATTATGATCTTGCAATATTATGTTATGGGAATAATGATGCTAAAACATCAAGAAAAATATCAGATGTGAAAGAAAATTATGCTGAAATAGTTAAAAATATTAAGGCTAAAAGCCCAGAAGCATTAATGATTGCAATATTAGAAAGTTCATTAGAGCTTAATAATGCATACAGAATGGCAATTATTGAATCTGCAGATAGTAATTCTTTAATTAAAGTGGATATGAGAGAGGCTTTTAATTCTTCAGGGAAAAAAGAAGCAGCAATATCTAAGAATGGTTTTCCAAATGATACAGGATATCAGATATATACTCAAACTTTAGGTAATAAAATAAAAAAAGCAATGGAGTAGTTACAATTTTATATATTGAAGATAGTGTCATAAATTGTTATAATAGAAGTGTTTTTCATTAAAGATAATGGAGGGTTTAGTAATGCCTGTAAGAATAGCAATTTTAGGTGGACCTAGATGCGGAAAAACTACCTTAATGCAGCAATTATACGTAGATTTAAAAATTAGAGATATAAATGTAGGAGCAATACCTGAGTATAGTACAGATTATTTAAGAGATAAAGGTATGATAGAAAATATTGCAGAACAATATGGAATCTACTTAGGACAAGCGAGACTTGAAGAAGAATTAAGTAATTTTGATTATGCAATAACAGATTATGCTACATTTGTTCCATATATATATGGAAGATTTATGCTTGGAGATAAAGAAAGAAGTAAAAAAGAAATAGAAATATTAAAAGATTTATATGTACTTGCACTTAGAGATTTACCTAAGTATGATTATATATTCTTTGTACCAAGAGAATTTGGATATACTCAAGATGGTGTTAGATGGCAAGATGAAGATATGGCATCAGCTGTTGATAATGCAATTTTAAGTTTCTTAGAAGCAGAAAATGTTAAGTATACTAAAATAACAGGAGATACTAAAGAAAGAGCTGCAAAAATATTAAAAGAAATAGGAATAGAAAAAGAGACTGTTTAGTCTCTTTTTTTGAGGTATAATATATGTAAGTGTTTACTAAAGGGAGGAATTGACTATGAAAATTTTAGTTTGTGGTGGAGCAGGATATATAGGAAGTCACATGGTAGCAGAACTTTTAGAAAATAATATAGAAGTAGTAGTGTTAGACAACTTTGAAAAAGGACATAAAG
>CAKVFO010000084.1 GCA_934746785.1 uncultured Clostridium sp.
GGAAAGCTTGCATATCAGAAAGCCAGTAATAATCAGCACTCCCTCTCAAAAAAAGTTTTTAATTTCCTATACGTTAAAAAAGCCTTTCTTACACATGGTAAGAAAGGCATAGTATTCTACGCTTAAATATTATAACTTCCTTACTGATTTCTCGAATCAATTTAAAGGGACTGTTTTCTTTTCATTTATGTTATCATCAACTACTTATATTGTCAAGATAAACTATAGTTCTTTTAATCTACCTACAAAAACTTAATTCTCTTGTACTACTATTAGAGACAATAACTTAACCTTTTAGTATATTTTCTACTGTACATCAAGTTCATCTTCATTGCTCTCTTCATATAATAACTTAACTCCCATCAAGTTATAAATAAATGATATCTCACCAAATACTGCTCCTGCATAAATCTCATTATTTGCTGTCTTAGCTATTAAATAATCCTTATCTTCTGTATTTTGATTAAATCTTTGAAGCTTTATTCCATCAATATAAGTAACAATTGTTTGTCCAAACAATTCTAAATAGGCAGCTAACAAAGCTGTCTTATCTGCATCAACCCCTCTATTATTAAATTCCTCTTCTTCAATACCATACTTAGCCTTTTCACTATTTTCATCTATATAATTTCCTGAAAAAAAATCACTATCTCTTAATTTCATTCTACCTTGAATTACTTCTATAGCTTGATTAGTTGCTATATAATCAACAACATATCCTAATATTAATCCTATCTGTCCTCCTGCTTGAGCTTGTAAAAGCTCTAAATCTTCTATATCCTTTTGGGTTGCATTATAGTATTCAGAAGTATTACCACCATAATTTGCATTAGTTCCACCTTCCATAGAAAGTAATACCCCCTTATATTATTAGTTCCTTAATAACCATCCTATTCTTCCTTAATTGCTTTGTTACCTTTTTATTAAAATTTAACATCTTAGCTTGTCTTAATGCATTTAAATCCTATAATACTAACGGAAATTTTGCTTTTCGGTTCTTTTGCAGCCTACAATTATTTTTTAACGTATTGGAAAGCTTGCATATCAGAAAGCCAGTAATAATCAGCACTCCCTCTCAAAAAAAGTTTTGAATTTCCTATACGTTAAAAAGCCCTCAAAAACTTTTGAAGGCTTTTTAAATATTATTCTATTAAATTTTATGAAACAACGCTTGAAATTATAATTCCAATAGCTACCATAAATCCTGCAATTATAATAGCAACAGCTATATTATTTTTCTTTAATTCTTCATTAAAATCAACTTTTGTAAGTACTTTATCAAATATAAAGTATCCTAATATTAAAAGTACAATCCCTATAAAACCAAATGCAATGCTTAAAAAAGCATTAATTAAAAATTCGTTCATGTTTTCCCTACTTTCTTATATATTTAAATATAATGATATATATTTAGCTGTTGAATCAGTTATAAATTCACCCATTCTTGTATATATTCCAGCCGGTTTACTTCCAGTTATATACACACCTAAAACAGGGAATTGTAACTTTTCCTTTTTATTTATAGACGAATATACATTCATTCTTAAGGGTCTTAAATTAACTCTATCTTGAAATATATATTCCTCTTCTTCATCTAACTTAGCAAAAGAATCTAATATTCCATGTCCCTCTCTTGAAAGATACGGTTTTGCAAGATAATCAGCTGATAATTTATTATCTTTTTCAAGAGTTGTATATGGTATATATTGATTTATAAGTTTCTCTTCCTCATCATTTAAAACACCTTTTCCTATTAATTCATAAAGCACTGTAAAAAATGCTTTTGATTGAGTTATAAGAGTATGACCTGGGTTTATTAAATATTCTTTTTTACTTAAAGGAATTAAAAACTTATTCATTTCATCATTAAAATAAAACCAATCTAAAGGATAATATCTATAGATAGCATCAATTTTATTTCCATATAAATAGATTTCATCATTTTTCATTTTCATATCATATACATTTCCAAATACTACATTGTAATCTCCTAATTCCTTCAAAATATCATATACTATCTTTGTATTATAAATATCTTCATAATACCATGAAGTAACTACTGCTATATTCTTAATTTCTCCTTGCTCTTGCAGCTGATTTAAAATTTTCTCAAAAGTTACTTTTATGTCTGATCTAAAGTTTTCATTAGGATTAACTAACTTAAGATTTAACTTATCTTTCAAAATATTAGGTATAGCCATAGATTCAACAAGACCTGCTGGTGTTTCTGAATTAAATTCAACTATCTTAAGTTTTCCTAAATTATCAACTACAAAATCTATTCTTCCTATAGCACAAAGTTCTTTAACAAAATTGTCAGTTACTACTTTATAAAGTTCTTCTGGTATTCCCAAAATAGGACCAAACAGATCTATTTTTTTTTGAATATGAGGATATATCTTATTCAATATTTCACAAAATTTCAATGATACATATTGAATTTCATCATAAAACCTTTTATCCAAAATTATATTATCTAGAGATATATACTGATTTTCACTTGTATAATTTCCTGTAAAATCATATTCAAATGCAAGTTCTTCACTTAATTCTTCATATAATTTTTCTCTATCTTTTCCACTATAAATACATTTTTGAATTCTCAAAGGAAAATTGTCCTGTCCTAAAGGACTCATCCATGTATAATAATCATCTGTCAGAACATCCCTGCCCCATCTAACCAAAATTCCTGTCACCTTTTTATCCATAATATAAAGGCCATAATTTCCATAAGCACTCACTGGTGTATTTCTATCATCATAATCTGGTGCATAAGTATATTCTTCTCTTATATCTATAAAATCCTGTACAATATGTAACTTTCCGCTTTCTAGAGCCTTCTTTACCTGCTTTCTCCAATCATTCTCTTCATAATTCTTTCCAATGTAAACTTCTTGACTATATCTTCCTAAAGACGACTTCACAACATACTTATCTTTATTAGCAAAAACTTTTCCAATATTATTTTCAGTCAGCATTTCTGTATATGGAATACACCTTTTAATAATTTCCTTATCCTTATCACTTAATTTATCAGAGTTATTATCTATAAGATTCCATAGATAAGCATATAATCCCTTAGCTTGAATCCCTATAATTCTTGGATCATTTAAAAGCAATACATTTCTCTTATCAAAAGAGTCCAAAATTTCTTCTATATTTTTAATCTCCCAAGAAAACTCTGTAGGGAAAAGTTTTAGTATAACATCCAATTTCACTTTTGAAAAAGCATATACATTATCATTTATTACAGATAAATTATTGTTTCCAACCGGAATTATATTAAGTTTTGTATCCTTTAATATATCTTTAAAATAATAAGTATGATGCAGCTCCTCATAATGGCATGGATCAATTAAAAATCCAACATTAATCTTTTCTTTTCCCTTAGTAAATTCATCACATATTTCTATAAGATAACTAATCAATCCTTTTACAAATCCCTTATTAAGATTTCCTTCAAAATCACACTTTTCTGCCAGGTGTATTTCCTTCTGCCCACAAGGTTTATCATAATTAAACTCAGAAAAATAAATTTTATTCTCTTTATCAATAAAAGTATCAAATCTTGTCCAATACATTGGTGATAATGGACACTTTAAATTAAATATTCTATCTTTAAAAGGAAAATCTTCAAAATATGATAACAGCTCTTTATGTTTACCTGATACCTGTGATAAAACTTCTAAAACTATTCTGTTAATCTCTTCTCCATAACTTTTCATCCTTTCCCATAGATTACTTTCTATAAAAAAAGGAATCTGAGAATGAACATACTCTTCTCCCAAAGCACTAACCATATAATGATTAAATAATATGTCTTCTGTATATTCTAATTGTTTTTTCATAAAATAGTACCTCTTACATTAATTAACTTGAAGCGCTTCCACCCTTAGATCCTGAATATCCTGAAGATTTACTTCCTGAAGATTTTGATATCCCACTTTTGCTCCTTGAAGAAGATGATGAACTTCCTCTAAAAGAATGCCAATAACTTCTACCATGACTTGAACTAGAAGTTGTTCCTGAATTATTTTCTTCTTCTTCTTCTTCTTCTTCTTCCTCATCATTATAATTTTCACATCCAGCAAGTGTTGTTGCTATTCCAACTGAAAATGCTGCTGTTATAGCAAAAGCAAGTGCTCTTTTCTTATTTTTCTTTACCAATTCCTTTAAATCAGCCATTATTACTCCACCTTTATTAACTTAACTTCCACAAAATCCTTAATATAATTTATATACTCCATTAAGTCGTCTTTAACTTTATTTTTTGTTATAACCTTTATTCCCTTATATCCTAATTCTTTCATAAATTCATTATCAGGAAGATCATCAAATCCTATGACATACTGATTATTTAATTTATCTTCTATATTTACATAATCAGTCTCTTCCATATATCTATCATAAGGAATCATCATAACATATTTATCACAATTTTTGTTTTCTAATTTCATACCTGCTCTTATTAACTTTGTAATATTTGTTTTATCCCCTATAAGGCCAAAATCATTAAACAAAAGATTCATATTTAAAATTGGTTTTATATTATATTTATTATTAAGTTCAATAGACATATCAATAATATCATTAATATCTAAATCAATTATTGTAAAAAATCCATCTTCAATTTCATCTAGCACTCTATTTAATAAGTCTTTATTTAATATATTATCTTCATTACTTAGTGCAAAATTTTCATATGTTTTCAGCGATACAAAAGATGTACTTCTAAAAAAGCATCTATACTCTCCTAGCCCCGCTTTCCATCTTCTATAACATTCTCTTAAGTCAACATCTTTTAAATCCATTACTATTACCTTTCATAAGTCACTGCATAAATATCATCTAACGATATATAATGTTTATAGCCATCTTCATTTATAAAAACGCATCTTCCTTCACTACACTCATCTTCACATACTTGTCCTTTAAAACTTATCTCTGGTTTTGACTTATGCCATGAAGAACTATCTTTATAAATATTTATTTCCTGTGAAGATACTAAAAAACCGCATGGAAGCTTATGTAATATAGCAAAATTATTTTTAGTTGAAAATAACTGTCTATAATTCTTATTATCTATAATTGTATCTATAGCTAATAATCCATTATACAAGTTAATTATATTTCCTTCTAAAACCTCGGTAGCTCTATCGTTATACCAATCATTAAAGGTTTTATAAATAAACAATTCCATTTTTCCCTCCAATAATACCCTTTTTGTATATTATATATTTTTTTGAACTTGTTAACAAGGAGCTATATGGTACATTTTTTTATACTATTATAGCCATTTACTCTTTCATACTTAAAATCTTATAATTGTTTATCTTGGAAAAAGACGATTTAGGTAACTCCTTTTCTCTTATGACAACTTTAGCAATCTTTCTTCCCTTAGATAAACTTCTATTTAAACTTTCTATTTCATCTCTTATATGACTTCCTACATCTAAAATATTTTTAGTATTAAGAAGATTATAATTTGGAAAAACTTCTGCAATAATCTTATCTTTCTTTTTATATACATATACCTGTTTAATAACTGGAATATTTAGCACACATTCTTCTATCTTCCTAGGTGAAATCATATCTCCATTAGATAAAATAATAATATTTTTCATTCTTCCAACTATATAAAGAAACCCATTACTATCTACATATCCTATATCTCCTGTTTTAAGCCATCCTTTTTTAAAAACCTCTCTAGTTAATTCCTTATCTTTATAATAACCTTTCATAACCATGTTACCCTTTACTAGAATTTCTCCCTCTTCTGAAATTCTAAGCTCACACCCTGTGACAACTTGTCCTACACTTCCTGGTCTATTAAACTCATTTCTATTTATTGAAATTATTGAAGAAGTTTCAGGCAATCCATATCCATTCAGCACTTCTATTCCGAATGTCCTGAAAAATTTTACATAATATTCGTCAATATTATTTCCTAAGCATACTATGTCACTTAAACACCCTCCAAAAAAATCTTCAGTATATTTAAATAACTTTTTTCTTCTATCTATTCCATGTGATAAAAGAAAGTTTACATATTTTATCTTTCTCTCCAAATGACTAATATTTTTTATTTTATCGTAGAACTTATTATACATATTTATAATAGTTGAAGGTACTGCTGTTATACTATCTGGCTGAAGCATTTTTAAATCTTCCATCAGCCTATTTTCTTCTGGATCGATTATGACTATACTCCTTTGAACAAATGGGCATATAAGACTGGACACTATAGAAAATATATTATGAAAAGGAATAGCAGCTATAGTCATATCACCTAAGAAAGTTAATTGACTACTAGATAGTGCTGCTGAAATTATATTTTCATGAGATAATTCTATTCCCTTCATATTTGAAGAAGTCGTACAAGTATAAAAAATAGCTGCTGTTTCTTCTTTCTTAACTCTTTCAAAAACAAACTCTCTCTTACCTGAGTCTAAAATTTTTTCTCCTTCTATAATATAATTATTAATCTCTTTAAACTTTATAAATATATTTAGATTTCTTACTTTATCTTGTATTTCCTTAATTACATCTATATAAATA
This sequence comes from uncultured Clostridium sp., assembly GCA_934746785.1. GTDB lineage: Bacteria > Bacillota > Clostridia > Clostridiales > Clostridiaceae > Clostridium. The sequence continues at coordinate 6,559 of CAKVFO010000084.1, forward strand.
CTGTCATAGAAAATCACATTACATTCAATAGCTTTAATTACTTCTATAATTTCAGAAGATTTAAAACTTTTATTAATAGGTACTGCTATATTATTTCCACATACCAAAGTCAAAAAACATATTGCCCATTCATAGCTATTATCTCCTATAATAGCAGCCTTAACATTCTTAATACCTTTCATATAAAAATACGTACCTAAACAATCTATATCTTTTTTCAATTCTGAATATGTCACATCTATAATTTTTCTTTTCTTTATATATTTAATTGCAATATTATCAGCAAATTCATCTTCATTAATAAGTATAAGTTCATTTATAGTTTCTGCTCCACAAACATCATAGAAAGGATAATCTTCATTTCTCATTTACATCATCCCCAATCTTTACATTATAATCACATTAATCACATATTTATATAAATAAACCTCTGCTACAAAATAAATTTATTTACTTCCTTCTTAAGTTTATCTGACTTTTCTTTATTCTCAGACGAATCTTTAATAATATATTCTTTTTTAATATTTATATTATTCATATTCTCAGCAATAATAGTAGATGATTTAGACACATTTGAAACTGATTCTGAAATATCTTTAATACTTCTTGTTGCATTCCCCATAGACTCAGAAATCTTATTTGCCACATCTGAAAAATCAGATGCCATAACCTTAATATTCTGCCCTGCTTTCCTATAAGATAATGCTGTATCTATAAGTCTGTTGTAATCCTTTAAAATATCCCTATCTACAACATTTAGAAGCTCTAGGGAAGCTCTTGATAAATCTTCAACTGCTGCAAATGCCTTTTCAATATTAACTTTCATTTTACTAGCGGAATCAGTAGACTTATCAGCAAGTTTTTTAACCTCTTCTGCCACAACTGCAAAACTTTTACCCCTTTCTCCTGCCCTTGATGCTTCTATAGATGCATTAAGAGATAAAAGATTAGTTTGCTCTGAAATATCAAGTATTACATTCAACATATCTGAGACTTCATTTACAACGGTAATATTTCCTAAAGATTCTTGAAGCTTTTCCTTACTATTCTCATATACTAATTGAATTTTATTTTTAGATTCTCTTGTACTTTTCTCTATATTTTCAGCTTCTTTTTCTATTGCTTCTGCATCCTTAAGCTTTCTGTAGGATTCTTCTACGGCTTCTCTAATATCTATATCTATATCCTCAGTAATACATCTTACCCCTTGAAGAGATGTATTGCACTCTTCCATACTTTTAGAAATTTCTTCAGTCCTTGAAGCAGTATCTTCTATAGAAAAAGATATCTCATTAATTTTATTTTCTATATTATCACTACTTACTGCTATCTCTGCAGTATCATTCTTAACTAAACACATGGTAGAATTTAATATATTAATACTCTTATTTAATGCATCTACAAGAACAGCAAATTCATTATCTCCCTTCTTCTTCCCCCTATATGCAAGATTAAAATTGGAGAGTTCATTGGAATAATTATTTATATTTTCGACTTCATTGCTTAAAGATTTTCTTATTGCTAGGAGAACTAATAGTGCTACAATAACAAATATCACAGCTATTAATACTTCACGAATTGCTATTTCTTTTATTCCTCCTAATACTTCATTTAAAGGTGCTGTAAGAGCTATTGACCACGGCGTATTTAAGACTTTTGTATACACCATATAAAGATTAGTATTATCTAACCTTAATTCTTTAGCTGAAGTTTTTCCTTCTTCAATCTCCTGTAAAACATCCTTTAGTTCATTCTTTGACTTTGAAGATTCATCAAGAGAATCTAAAAAATTAACCTCATTAAATACATAATCCATGTTTTTATGTGCAACAAAATTTCCAGAACTATTTACTAAACAAGCATAACCACTATCCCCTATCTTTATAGACTGAACAATATCATTAATACTTTCAAGATTTATAGTTCCACATAAATACCCCAAAATATTTCCGAAACCATCTTCTATAGGCGTAACAATTGTTGTAATTGACTCTTTTTCATCTTTTCTTATGTATGGTTCAGTAATAAAAGACTTTCTTTCTTTCACAGATTCAAAAAATTTATCTTCTGATTGATCTTTAATTTCAGATGTTGCTGCGTAATATCCCATTCCTTTATTATCCATAACAAATAATCCATCATAATTCCACTTCTTCATTTCATCTAAAAGAACTGGCTGCTGTTTCTGCCAATCCATAGACCTTATCTCTTCTTGTGATGCTATATTTCTAAGTTGCTCTTCCCTATATATAAATTCTTTTTCAATAGCTGACGCACTATTTTTAGCTCTCTCTATCAAATCTACATAAGTCGTATTTACAATATTCTTCTTTGTTTCATAATAAGTAAAGCCTGATAGTAGACCGCTTACGCAAATAATTAATAAAATTACTTTAACTATTATTTTATTTCCTATACTGTTAAATATATTTTTCTTCATAACCTCATCCCTTTCATAGCTATAAATATAATTATAACAGTATTTCGCTTACATAAATAGGAAATATATGTTCTTTTGTATATTTATATAATTTAAAATAGAATTTGTATTTTTAACGTATTTATTATGACAATGAGGACAATCGAACTTTATTATTACTTTTATTTATAACATAAACAGAGACAAGCTTGTTGCTTGTCTCTGTTATTAAGATTTTTAATTATCCTATTTATAAGCTACTACTACTGCTTCTAATCCCTTATAATCTTCCATCTTTGACCAGTCATTATTTGCAAATTGTCCTACTATCTTAGCACAGCTTCCATCACTATTTAATTGGACATCACCTTTTACTCTATATTCAATATACATACCTTTTGAATCAGAACTTATTTTTGCAGATGTGTCCTTAGTAAAATCTTTATACCATGGATTATTAGGAAGTCTAACTCCAGTATTGTAGCAATAAGTTGCTAACTTAGTATTATCTGATTTTTGGAAATAATATCTTACAGCCACTTTTGATAAATCTATAGATTTATCTTTAGCTTTTATAACTATTTCTTGATTTACTCCACATTCTTCTCTATTATTAATATCTAAGTCAACCTTATTAGTAATATCTTCAGCATTTAATCCCATAACATCTGATTTAGCTAAAGCTCTTACTAAAGCTGAGTTCCAGTAAATATCAACTTCATTTGTTGAATAACTATCTGCATTATCTACATAACATTTAGCTGGTGCTGCATCTTCTAAATATGCCTTAGCTATAGGATCTTCTAATGCTGAGTTAACACCACCTGCTAACATTCCCGGAATTGTAGCTTTCTTTGCTATAGATGGTCTATGATGTGGATTTTTTGTTGCTACTGTACCATATCCAGTTACAAAAGACATCGCATTAGCATTTTTACCAAAGCAATAATTAATATGTTCTCTAGCATAGTCAACATAATCTTTATTAGGTGATATTGTGTTAGCTAAGTCTAATAATGAACTTTCACTTAAAATTCCCATATTGCTTCCCCAACAGAAGTTAGTTCCATTAGTAATTCCATATCCATCTTCCTTAGAAGCAGTAACTATTCTATCAGCTTCATTTACTATTGCTTCCTTAATCTTATTTTTTAATTCTTTATCAGCACCTTTAGCACTTAAATAAGCATCATTACCAAAGCCGCCCATATTTTGCCATCCATATTCCATTTCTATCTTATTTGCTGCAAGCTCTTTAAATTTTTCATGATATTTATTTTCACCAGTAACCTTGAAAAGTTCTGCAGCTGCCCAATATCTTTCATCTATATCGCTAAAGTCAGCATAATCTCCTGTAAGTATACCTTCTGGATTCTTTACACCTTGACTTGGTGCTGCATCTAAATAATCATAAGCAGATTTTGCAGCTTCTAAACATTTATCTGCAAATTCAGGATCTATATCTTTGTATGTGTCATATCCTACTGCCATGATAGCTGCAAAATCCCCAGTAGCAGTAGTTGAAATAGGTGTAACTATAAGTTCATCTTTTTCTTCTTCTGGCATTACGAATCCAGGGAATGCTGCACATGTTACTTTATGGTGAACTCCACCATTTGTCTTATCTTGCATTTTGAATAACCATTCAAATTGACCTTTACATTCATCTAATATATCCGCAATTCCATTTCCACTTTCAGGAATATTAGTATCATCAGTAAATGCATCTTCATTAGCTTTATAAGCATATAATAAATCTGCTAAAGTTTTTGATGTTGCAACTACATATCTTCCATAATCACCAGCATCATGCCATCCACCTGAAACATCAATAAATTTATCTGTTCCATATATTCTAGCTAATTCTGTATGACAATCAGGGTGTGCCCATTCACCTGCATATTTTTCTGGAAGCTCAGTACATCTTTGTAAATAGAAGAATCTAACAGCATCCTTTAAAGCATTTTTATAAATATCTTTATCTATCTTAAATTCATATGATTCCCCTAAAGTCTCATTAGTTATTACATAAGTTCCAGGAGTTGTTACCTTTGAAAAATCACCAAAATAGTTAATTTCATTTGCTGAGTTATTTTCCTTTCCTTCTGAAATTTCTCCAGTATAAACTATCTCTCCATTTTCTTTAGATACAACATTAAATGTTTGACCCGCAACATCTTCTCCTCTGAAAACAACTTGTTTCTTGCTGTCAGGAATATAACCTAATTGATTTAAAACTATTTTTTGTTCTTTCTTTACTTCTTCTTCATAAGTAATATCAGATGCATCAACTAACTTCAAACTTACATTGCTTATTGAAACAGTATGTTCATCTAAATCTTCTCCTTCATTACCCATGTTAAAACAAAGTTTTGGAGCAAAATCTGTTTCATCTTTCATTGTAAAAGGTATTGTTATAGTTTGTTTTTCAGGAGTTGTACTTACCTTTTTCCATACATATGAATGATAATCTCCACCATCTAACTGAATTAAAGCTTCAAGTTCTCTATCTACTGATGATTCAATATCAAATTGTAATTCATATTTTCCACCTTGATATAATTTGAAACTTTGATTATAAGCTTGAATTCCATAATTAAGCTTTCCAAGTTTTTCGATATCAGTTACTAATTTTCCATCCTTATTATCTATAGTAGCTTTTCCACCACCATCAACATAAATTCCCCAATTCTCAGTTCCGTTAGTTAAATCTCCGTTCTTAATTAAATTTTCATCACTTGCTTCTGGCTTCTTAACTGTACTAGCTTCAACTCCGCTATCATCTGTCATTACTAATTCTACATTATCCAAAGTTATAGTATGTGGATCTAAATCTTCTCCTTCATTTCCTAAACTAAAACAAAGTTTTGGAGTTAAATCAGTATCATCTTTCATTGTAAACTCAAGAGTCATTGTTTGAGTTTCTGGTGTTACATCAAATACATTCCATCCATAACATTTATAATCTCCACCATTTTGTTGAAGACCACCTTCAATCTTTCTTGCAATTGTAGAACTAACATCAAAAGTTAATTTGTATTTAGCACCTTTAACTAGTTTAAAGCCATCTGTTGCTACTTGAACTTTCCAGTTAGCATCTCCAACAGAGTTAACATCAACCTTTAAAGCTCCATCTTCATTAGAAACTGCCATATCTGCACCTTCAGCAGCATAATTTGACCAACCTTTAATTCCATTAGTAAAATCACCATTACTAATCATATTTTTTGCTTCAACAGCTTGAACTTCTTTAACTGTTCCATGAAAACCTGTTAAAGTTGTAGTTGCAAGTGTTGCTGCAGTCAACATCATAACTAAAAATCTTTTCATAATCGTATCTCCTAAACATTTTATTTACAACTAAATTATATATCTTACAATTTAATACATCAATGCATAAAATATGCTTTATAAGAAGTAAAAAGCATATTTTATGATATTCTAAAATATTTTAAGATAAATTTTGCCTAAATATTTGCAATATAATATTATTTTATACAGTTTTATTTCTAAATAATAATTTATATTAAACATTTTACGAAAGCCATTTTTATACTTTCGCTACTTAAAAACTAATATCTATTTAGATTTTTTTCTAAATAGATATTGACTTGGAATATTTTTCATAGTATATTCTATTTAGAAATATTTCTAAATAGATATTAATGAGGTGATAATTTGGGTTTTCAAGAAACTTTTAAAGCATTAGCAGATCCTATACGCCGAGAGATACTAATGATGTTAAAAGATAATAAAATGTCTGCTGGAGAAATCAGTGATAAATTTGAAATGACGGGAGCTACTATTTCTTATCATTTATCACAATTAAAAAAGGCTGGATTAATTTCAGAAACTAAATATAAGAACTTTATTTACTATGAAATCAATGTATCAGTATTTGAAGAAATCATGTTATGGCTATCTAATTTTGGAGGTATTAATAATGAAAATAAATAAAAAATTAATAATTTTAACAACTGTTATATGTATATCACCTATAATTCTATCTTTAATTATGTATGATAAACTTCCTGAGAATCTTGCTATTCATTTTGATGCTGCTGGAAATGCTAATGGTTATGCCCCTAAATTCTTTGCAGTTTTTGGTCTTCCAATAATTATGGCTTTAGTCAATTTATTTGGAATTTTCATGCTAAAAAATGATCCTAAAAAATCTAATTCTTCTGAAGCCTTAAAACTTATTGGTGTTTGGACAGTACCTATTTTATCACTTATATTAACTCCAATAACAATCTTTAAAGGTTTAGGAGCAAGCATTCCAATAAACCTTATTATTATACCTTTAATAGGAATCTTATTTATTATCTGTGGAAATTATCTGCCTAAGTGCAAGCAAAATTATACTGTAGGTATAAAGCTTCCTTGGACATTAAATAATAGTGATAACTGGAATAAAACTCACCATCTAGCTGGATATATGTGGATTGTAGGTGGTTTAATAGTAACACTATCATCTTTTATAAATAGTGACGTTTCATTTATTTTAACTATGTGTATTTTAGCTATAATTATTCTTGTTCCTGGAGTATACTCTTATTCTTTATATAAGAAAGATATCAATAAATAAAATTTTTTTGAAAATTTACTAGAGAAATATAAATGGACTGATTAAAAGCATTTATCATAAATATGCTCTGGCCAAAAAAATATTTAAAGAGGCTTATAGAAAATTTTTACCCGACTGATTTGCTTGTGAAGGTTAAAAATTTTGCTATAAGCCTCTTCATTTTATCTTTTTTTGATATCAGAACATCTTTAGGGTAAAGTATCTATTTCACTTCAAATTTAGTTTCTTCACCATTTTCAAAAGCCTTAAAGGCCACAAGAGAATTCTTAACCATATCAGCTACTGATGATTCAGTATAAAATGCCATATGAGGTGTCATTATAACATTAGGAAATGAGTTTAAAATAGCTCTATTATGATTTCTTATAATTTTACCAGAATTATTAAAGTAAATAAGGTTTCTTTCTGCTTCAAATACATCTGTACCAAAGCCATATATCTTTCCATTTTCAATAAACTTTATAATAGCAGCCTCATCTACTAAAGAACTTCTTGCTGTATTAACTATAATAACTCCGTCCTTCATCTTATTTAAATTTTCTTCATTAATTATATGATGATTTTCCTCAGTAGCTGGACAATGCAATGTCACAATGTCACTCTCTTTTAACAATGTATCTAAATCAACATACTCTACATATTTAGATACTTCATCATTTTCATATGGATCATATGCTAAAACTCTTGTATTAAATCCACTTAAATGTTTTATTACAGTTGTTCCAATTCTTCCTGTACCTATTACCCCTATTGTAGATGAAGATATTTCTCTTCCTATCTTTCCATTTAATGAATAATCCTGTAGATTTGCTGACTGCTTTATATAATTTAAATTTCTACAGCACATAAGCATTAACATTATAGCATAATCAGCCACTGATTCTGGTGAATATGTAACATTACTCACTTTCATCCCAAGTTTATGAGCATGTTTTACATCTATGTGATCATAACCAATGCATCGTGCTGTTATATATTTAATACCTATTTCATGAAACTTTTCAATCATCTCTGAATCCATTCTACAAGGTATTATTGAAATAGCATCACAGCCTTCTGCTAACTTCACATTATCAAAATCAGGATAATCAGGACATGAATCAAACTCTATCCCCATTTCACTACAAAACTTTTCATAGAAATATTTTTCATCAAAATCCCTCATACTATAAACAAATATTTTCATAATAAATAGCCCCCTTAATCATATACCATTATAAATACTTTCTCTTTGTTTTACAAAGTAATTAATGATTTCAAGTCTTTTAATGAATATGGTAACGAAAACTAATGAATTTTTTATATGTAGCTTCTAACAATACACTCAAGCTTTTATAGAAAAAATCTGGAAATATCTACTTAAAGATTACTTCCAGATATCTTCTATATATTTAATTTTTTATTATTGAGGTAATTATGTTGATCTCTTTACTTTGTTAAATTGGATTTATTTA
>CAKVFO010000085.1 GCA_934746785.1 uncultured Clostridium sp.
ATATTACAATACTTAAATTGTATCATATACCTAAAATTTAAGTAACATCAGTTTAATATTCAAGGCTTACATATTAAAAAATCAATCATAATCAATATTATCTCTCAAAAAAACTTTTAAATTTCCTAATACGTCAAAAAAGGGCTTAACGCCCTTTTTGGTTTCATTACAATATATATTGCCTAGTAATATAATATTGTAATTTAAGAGATATTTACTTGAAAAGAAATATTATGCCTATTTCATTCTGCCTGACTTAACTCTAATTCCTACAATTATTATAATATCAAATTTTGTATTTAATATAAATTATAGTATTATACAAATATTTAATTAAAATTTATACATATAAATATATTTTAGGGTAAAAGCATAAAGTAACTTTTACCATGTTTTTCAGCAATGCAAAAGGTTTTAAATTTCTTATACGTTAAAAAATCTCTTAGAGATCTTACTCCAAGAGATTTTTTAAGCTTTCTAATATTTATATTTAGTAGCTTTATAATTTTCACCAAAATTATTATCCCAATATTCCTGTCCAGCTACGTCATACTTTAATGCATATTCAACATAAGCGCCATAATATACGATATCTGCTGTCCATACTTCATAACCATTACCTAATGAATATGCATATTCTGCTTCAGTATCCTTCCATTCACTACTAAAATTATCAGTCCAATGAACTGTAACTTTCTTCTTAAAGTCTATATTTTTAACTTTAATTTTAATAACCAAACGTTTTACTACAAATCCTGCACCAGCGTCAATAGTTTTGTTCTCTGTTACATCATACAAACTTATTTCATCGGTTGCGGCATATGCTTTACTAAAACTTAATCCAACAACAGATAATGTGAAAATCATTGTAAATACTATAGCTTTTTTTAATAAATTATTCATTTTTTTCATGCTATCGCCCCCTCATCCTTAATATTATACTCTTTTATTATTGTAGTAAATTGTATTGTTTTACAATTTTCCCCTTTATTTCTAGTATACTTTTTTCTTGAAAGCATATCTGATTTAGAACAAAGAAGGAATGCAGACGCTAGTCTTTCTTTTATAACTAGTATATTTTCCTTGGGAGTTCTTCTGTCTCGGAAGTGGATTTAGAATTTCTTTCCTTCATTCCTGCATTCTAAAAAATTTCACATTACAAATATACTCCCAAGAAAGATATACTCTCATCCCCAAGTACACTCACTTCTGCATTAAAAAAAGCCCTCCACTTAGAGGACTTTCTTATCTTTATTTATCTTTATTAAGCATTTCACCAATAGCAGCTATACTTCCAAGAGATGATAATGTTTCATTAGGAAGTATAAGCTTATTAGAAGGCCCATTAGCCATTTCCTTAAGAGCTTCAACTTGTTTAAGTGCTATAACTCTTTCATCAGTTCCTGATTCAATAATTGCTCTATTTACCTTTTCAATAGCTTCTGCTTCTGCTTTTGCTATAGCTTCTATAGCCTTAGCTTTACCTTCAGCTTCAAGTAATTGAGATTCTTTTAAACCTTCAGCTCTTCTAATTTGAGCTTCTTTTTGTGCTTCAGCTTCTAGGATTTTAGCTCTCTTCTCACCTTCCGCTTTTTCAATTTGTGATTGTCTTTCACCTTCTGCAACTAATATGGCAGCTCTCTTATCTCTTTCTGCCTTCATTTGCTTTTCCATTGCTTGTTGGATTTCTCCTGGAGGTACAATATTCTTTATTTCAACTGATAGAATTTTAATACCATATGCATCTGTAACTTCATCTATAATACTTAAAAGATCTTGATTTATCTTATCTCTTCCTGATAATACTTCATCTAAAGTCATGTTACCAATTATATTTCTCATATTAGTTGTTGCTGAATAAACAATACCTGCTTTATAATCTTCTATGTTATAAACTGCTTCTTGTGCATTTAATAACTTATAAAATATAACATTATCTACTGAAATCTTAACATTATCCTTAGTAATAACTGATTGTGGTGGCACATCTAAAATTTGCTGCTTAGTTGAAACCTTTTTTCTTACAAAATCTATAAAAGGTATTGTAAAGTGCCATCCTGGTTCTAAGACTCTATGAAATTGTCCAAGTCTTTCTACTATATATAAATATCCTGTGTTTACGATTCTGATTGATGATAATACTATCATTAATAAAATTGCTACTATTACAAGTGTAACTATTACTTTTCCCATTTAAATTTCCTCCTTAAATCTTCTTTAACATTAACTTATTTCCCAGTATTTTTTCTACTTTAAATTTTTCCCCTTGTTTTATAACCTCTCCTGTATTATACCCAGTCCAATAAATTCCTTCAACTTTTAATTGAACTTTTTCTACAATGTCTTCTTCAGCTGTGAATTCCATACCTATATATTTATCTTCCATAAGCTCTGTTCTTTTAATATTTTTGAACTTTCTCTTTGCCCAAGGATAACCAATAAGACATGCTATGATACTTACTATACAAAACACTGCTGCCTGCTCTCCCATGCTTAATCCAGCAAGACTTGAAAGAGCAGCTGCAAAAGCTCCAAGTGAAATCCAGACAAATAAGAAAGCACTTGTAAATATATCTACTATTAATAGCACTATTCCTAGTATAATCCAAAACAGTAATGACATCTCCATTATTACCTCCCCCTTTCTTAAAGTTTATGTTATTAATTCTTAATTTATAATCCCTTGTTTCTCCCTGATAAACTTATTATATTATATAAATTATTATTTTACAAGTTTTTTATTGCACTTTATATAGTTTTCTTTACCTTATAAGAGTTTTTGTATAACCTTTAAAGAGTTATAGCTATGCCTATCTTCTTTTTTCATTGCTTTTCTAATATTTTCATCTTATTATTTATATATAGTTTTTATTTTATTTTGAAATACTAATAATAAACTTTAGAAAATGGAGTGAGAAACATGGATTTTATTAAGATAGCATCTGCTTGTCCTGTAACTAGGGTTTCAGATGTAAATTATAATGTTGAAAATATTCTTAAATGTATAGATGATGCAGTGAAGAATGAAGCTAAAATGATAGTTTTTCCTGAACTATGCTTAACTTCTTATACCTGTGCAGATTTATTTTTACAAGATACTTTATTAAGAAGTTCTAATAAGGGACTTAAAAAAATATTATCAGAGACAAAGAATAAAGATATTTTAATAGCTGTTGGTGCTCCTTTATTAGATAATACCACATTATACAATGCAGCATTCATATTATTTAAAGGAAAGGTTTTAGGAGTTGTTCCAAAAAGCTATATTCCAAACTACAGTGAATTCTATGAAAAGAGATGGTTTACTGAAGGTGTAAATATTAAAAATAGAACTATAGATTTAGACTTTGAGGAAAATGTACCTTTTGGATGTGATTTAATTTTTAGCTGTGGTACATATAAATTTGGTTTTGAAATATGTGAAGATCTTTGGGTTACTATTCCACCAAGCTCTAACCTTTCATTAATGGGAGCTAATATTATAGGAAACCTTTCAGCTTCTAATGAACTTGTAAGTAAAGCAGATTATAGAAGAAGCCTTATTTCTAACCAAAGTGCTAGATGTATGTGTGCTTATGCTTATGCTTCAGCAGGTGTACATGAATCTACTACTGACCTTTTATTTAGCGGACACCTTTTAATTTCTGAAAATGGAAGCATGCTAAAAGAAAATGAAAGATTTCAAAGAGATAATGAAGTTATCTATTCAATAGTTGATGTATTTAAACTTAATGCTGAAAGAATGAAGAACTTAAGCTTTAGAGATTCTTCTATGCTTCAAGCTTCACCTAGATTTATTAAATTTAAATTTGATAATACTGATATATCTGTATTTGATAGATATATAGACAAACATCCTTTTGTTCCTTCAAATAAGCATGAAAGAGAAGTTAGATGTAAGGAAATATTCAATATACAATCCTCTGCCCTTGCTAAAAGATTTGAACATGTAGGTCTTAAGAAAGCAGTTATAGGAATTTCAGGAGGTCTTGATTCTACTTTAGCCCTTCTTGTAATTGTTAATACATTTAAATTATTAAATCTTCCTATGAAAAACATAGTTACTATTACAATGCCTGGCTTTGGAACTACTGATAGAACTTATAACAACGCCTTAACTTTATGTAAAGAACTTGGATGTGATTTAAGAGAAATAAACATTGTCAAAGCTGCCCTTCAACATTTTGAAGATATTGGCCATGATAAAGCAATACATGATGTTACTTATGAAAATGTTCAAGCTAGAGAAAGAACTCAAATTCTTATGGATTTAGCTAATAAAGAAGGAGGACTTTTAATAGGAACAGGTGATCTTTCTGAACTTGCTCTTGGCTGGTGTACTTATAATGGTGACCATATGTCAATGTATGCGGTTAACCCATCTATACCTAAAACATTAGTTAGATACCTTGTAAAATATGTAGCTGATAAAGAAGAAAACAAAAAAGTTTCTGAAACTTTACTAGATATATTAGATACTCCTGTAAGCCCTGAACTTCTTCCTAAGGATGCTAAAGGTGAAATAGTTCAAAAGACTGAAGATATAGTTGGGCCATATGAATTACATGACTTCTTCTTATATCACTTTATGAAACATGGTTCTTCTAAAGAAAGAATACGTTTCTTAAGCCTAAATGCATTTAAAGATGATTATACTGAAGAAGAAATTGATAAATGGCTTGATAAGTTTATGTGGAGATTTTTTACTCAACAATTTAAGAGAAGTGCTCTTCCAGATGGACCTAAGGTTGGATCTATTTCTTTATCTCCTAGAGGAGATTTAAGAATGCCAAGTGATGCAGTGCCTTGGAAATAAATCAGATTAAAAGGGACTTATCAAAATAAACCGGCCTCCCAATCGTTAGATTTTAGGTCTAACTTTTTGGGGCCGGTTCAAATGCCATCAGCCAATTTGTTTTTTCTTAAAATACCTTTCTCCTCTTATTTCCTCATTTCAAGATATGTATACGAACCTTTAAGCTCTCATTGTAGTATATTTTTAACATTAAAATGGGGACAAGATATAAATAAACTTCAGGCTTGTGGTCCTGCTCTTATTGAAACTGACCCTGATAGTAACATAATGTTATCAGTACACTGCTGGTGGCCTTATATGTATGGTCATTCAAAGGAAGAAGTTTATAAAGAATTTGAAGAAACTTATAATATGGAACTTCCTCTTGTTGTAGGTGAATTTGCTAATCAATGGGAAGAAACAACTCAAGGCCAAATACCTTACAAAGAAATTATGGAATGTTGTGCAAAATACGAAATTGGTTATTTAATATGGTCTTGGGGGCCTGGAAACAACCCTCAATCTTTTCTTAATATGACTACTGACAGTACTTTTAATACTTTACAGCCATGGGCTAAGGAAATGATTTTTGATAGTGATTATGCTTTAAATAAATTATCAGTTATTCCTGAATCAATGCGTTCTGGTTTACCAGCTCAGAAGCCTGCAAATCCTCTTCCTGCTGGGAATCTTGCACTAGGTAAGGATGTAGTTTCTTCTTCAATTGAAGGTACAGGATATGAAGCTCTTAAGGCAACAGATGGTGATATAACTTCAAGATGGGCTTCAAATTCTAATTCACCTACTGACTGGATTTATGTTGATTTAGGATCAGAAAAAGATATTAATAAAGTTTTAATCAATTGGGAAAATGCTTATGCTGCTCAATATCAAGTACAAGTTTCTAATGATGCTTTGACTTGGACAGATGTTTACAGAACTTATAATGGCACAGGTGGTCTTGATTGAAATAGGTGTTTATGGTGATGAATCCAAAAACTATCCTGTAATTAAAGACCCTGTAGCTGTATTTGATAAGAATGTAAAGAAACAAGTATCACCTTCCTTTGTTGTAGATAGTAAAGATAATAAATTAGTTTCAATAACAAATGGTGATTATTCTTTAATTAATGGTAAAGATTTTACTTTTCCAATCCCAGGTAAAATTGAAGAAATACTTTTAGGAGATGTTAATGGAGATGAAAAAATTAACTTTCTTGATCTTATTGCTTTAAAATCTCATTTATAGAATTACTTTAAACGTATTAGAACTAGTTATAATCAGTACTTCCTTTAAAGAAAAGTTTTAAATTTCCTATATATTAAAAAGATAAAATAATTTACATAGCATATCATTTTGATTACTTAGCAAATTATTTTATCTTTTTTTAATATTTTTATTTATTTAGTTTATTTTCAACCATCTCTATAAGTTTCATTTTATCATCTTCACAATTAACTACATCCATTGTATCCATATCAATAATTAAAACTTGTGATGCCTTATACTGTTTTTCTACCCAGTTATCATAACCTTCCCAAATAAATTTATAATAATCTATTAATGATTCATCTACTTCAAAATCTCTTCCACGCATCTTTATTCTTTTCATTACAGTATCAAAAGACCCCTTTAAATAAACCATTAAATCTGGAGCTTTTTTAGGTATAGATTCAAGTTCTTCCATCATATTCTCTAAAAGCCCTTCATATATGCTCATTTCAAGTTCTGAAATTCTACCAAGTTCCATATTTTTCTTAGCAAAATACCAGTCTTCATAAATTGATCTATCTAAAACATTTCTATCTTCATATAATGCTTCTTTTATACTCTTAAATCTTGTATTTAAAAAATGTAATTGTAGTAAAAAAGGATATCTTTTCTTTTCTATTTCTTCTTTGCTCTCATTATAGAATAATGGAAGAATTGGGTTATCATCAACACTTTCATAAAATACTTTTGAATTAAAATGTTTTCCTAAAATTTCTGCAACAGAACTTTTACCAAGTCCAATCATTCCACCTACCACTATCACCATGGCTCACCTTCCTTAATACTTTTCTTTTGTTTTTTTAATTATCTTTTTCTTAGATATAGAATACAAAGAATGATCTTCTTCGTCAACCTAAATATTTATTCCATATTTCCTTATAATACTATTTTTTATAAACAACTAAACATTAATCATAAAAATGTTTAGTTATTACCAAATAAAATTCTTTGCATTATTTAAAGATTTAAGATATACTTAGAAAGTTAGTTGTTATACTACAAGTTACAAAAGTGCAAAACAAATTTCAATTTAAATATAGTTGGAAATATATATATATGAAGGGAACATTACATGGAAAACATAACATTTAGAGATTTGAATTTAAAAGAAGAAATATTAAAAGCTATTGATGATTTAGGATATGTAAATCCATCTCCTATTCAAGCTAAAGCAATTCCTATAGCTATTGAAGGACATGATATAATTGGCCAGGCTCAAACTGGTACTGGTAAAACTGCTGCCTTCGGATGTTCTTTACTAAATAACATTGTTAAAACAGGAAACATAGCTGCAATAGTTCTAGCACCTACAAGAGAACTTGCAATTCAAGTTTATGAAGAGTTAAGTAAGCTTTCGAAGTACGAAAAATTAAGAATTTTACCTATTTATGGTGGAGATTCTATTCAAAAACAATTAAGAGAACTTAAAAAAGGTGTTGATGTCGTAGTAGGAACTCCAGGAAGAGTTCTAGATCTTATAAGAAGAAAAGCTCTACATTTAGAAGATGCAAAATTCTTAGTATTAGATGAAGCTGACGAAATGTTAAATATGGGATTCATCGATGATATAGAAGAAGTTATTAAGCATTTACCTTCTGACAGACAAACTATGCTTTTCTCTGCAACAATGCCGCCACAAATAGAAAAGCTAGCTAGAAACTACATGAAGAAAGATGCTAAAATTGTTAACATAAAGAAAGTATCTTTAACTGTTGATAGAATAAAGCAAGGTTATTTTGAAGTTAATCATAAGAATAAATTTGAAGCATTCTGTAGAGTTTTAGATTTTGATACTCCAAATGCTGCAATTATCTTCTGTAGAACTAAAAAAGGTGTTGATGATTTAGTAGAAGGACTTCAAGCTAGAAATTATACTGTTGAAGGTATGCATGGAGATATGTCTCAAATGCATAGAATGAGAACTTTAAAGAGATTCAAGGAAGGTTCACTTCCATACTTAGTAGCTACTGATGTTGCTGCAAGAGGTATTGACGTTGATGGTGTTACTCACGTATTTAACTACGACTTAACTCAAGATGTTGAAAGCTATGTTCACAGAATCGGAAGAACAGGCAGAGCTAACAGAGAAGGTACTGCTTACTCATTTATAACATCAAGAGAATTCTCAATGCTTAAGCAAATTAAGAGAGTAACAAAGGGAGATATTAAGAAATTATCTATACCAACGGTTGATGAAATTTTAGAATCTAAATTTAACAATAAAGCTCATGAAATTGAAGAAGTATTAGAGCAAGGTGATTACTCTAAGTATGAAAACTTAGCTGCAAATCTTTGCGATAACTACAACCCAACTGATGTAATTGCTGCTTTAATGAAGATGCAATTTGATAAAGAAATGAGCTTTAACTATACAAGCAACGTTTTAGAAACTCCTAAAGACAACAGCGGTAGAAAAGAAGGAAGAAAATCCAATGGTAATGACGTAAGATTATTCTTCTCTATCGGTAAGAGAGATAACTTAACTGTTAAAGCTTTAGTTAAATTTATAACTGAAAAAGCAGGTGTTCCTGGAAAGAAAGTTAATAAGATTGATATCTTAGAAAGCTTCTCCTTCGTTTCAGTTGATAAAGACATTTCAGATGTTGTATTAAAGAAATGTTCAGGAATTAAGTTAAATAAGAGAAAAGTTAATGTAGAAGTTGCTACAAAGAGAAAATAGAAAGGTCCAGCTAAATGCTGGCCTTTTTTCTATATATAAGTCAAATTATTATAATTCAATAGCTGAGATGCTAGATAATTTCAAGTTTTCTTCAGAATCTTTTATAAATGCAAGTTGTATTTCCTTTTCTTCTTGAACAGGTGCATTCTTAATAAGCTCTATTACCTTATTTTCGCCTTCAGCTCTTAATTCTTCTATTGTAACTTCTCTTTCTCTCTTAACTTTCATCATATGAGTTTGTACTTCTTTCTTAATATTGCTTATATCAATACCTTTTACGCCAACAACTACTTTCTTTTCTTCTACAGATTTTATATTAACTTCTACCTTCTTCAATGCTTCATAATATGCTTTTAAAATTTCTCCATCTTTTTCATTGCCATTACTATATAAATTGACAACATAAAAATCTCTTCTAGTTATATATGATTTAATTTCATTTTCATCAAGCCCTGACTTTTCAAAATCCGCTTCTTTGCCTAAATAAGCATTTAAGTATGTGTCAGCTACAGTTTCTATATTTACATCTTTAGCAGCCTTAGTAACTGCTGTATCATTGTCAGATGAATTTTTATCATTTCCACATGATATTAATAATGGTGTCATATTAAACCCTCCTTCAATAAATTTTTCGTAAAAGATAGTTCTTTTACTCTTAAATGACAATTATATAGAGTGCAAAGTGGCTTCCTGCGCTGAAAAGCGTGGTGTAAGCCACTTTGTTACAGCCTGTATAATCAGTATTCGTTCTCAAAAAAAGTTTTTAATTTCCTATACGTCAAGGATACTTGAGAATATACAAAAACAACCATATTAGTTTCTCCTACTAATATGGTTGTTTGATTTCAAAGGATCTTTTTACTATCCTTTGTCATTATATTTCAAATTTACTAATAGCTCCTTCTAACTCTTCTGTCACTACTGTTAGACTATCTGCTGATTCTCCTACTACTTCTGATAAATTATTCATTTCCTTTATTGAAGCTGATATTTCTTCAGTTGAAGCTGATACTTCCTCTGCTATTGCTGAAGCATTTTCAATCATGCTAACTAAACTTTCTTTTTCTTTTCCTATGCTAACTGAAGCTTCTGTTAATTCTTGAATCTTTGGTACTACTTCTTCTACTGAAGCAACTATAGATTCAAAAGAACTAATTGATTCTTCAATTACTGATAAAGAACTCTTTAATCTGTTAGATACATCATCACTAGCACTTACAATTCCTTCAGTATCTGCTGATATCTCTGAAATAACTTCTGTTATATCATTAGCTGAATTCATACTTTGCTCTGCTAATTTTCTAACTTCCTCTGCAACTACAGCAAAACCTTTCCCACCTTCTCCTGCTCTTGCAGCTTCTATAGCAGCATTTAACGCTAAAAGATTTGTTTGTTCTGCTATACTATCTATTAAATTAGTTATATCGTTAATTCTTGTTATATTATTACCTAATGTATTAATCTTACTTACTAATGAAGCAAAATTTTCTTCTATATACTTAAAGTTTTTAATAAGATTGTCCATCTTTTCATTGCTTTTATGTGCATCATTTGAAATTTCACTACTCTTGCCATTTATAATATTTATATTTTGTAAGAATCCCTCTATCATTTCAGAGAATCCATCAATAGTATTATTAATATTTATTAAATCATTAGCTTGTTCTGATGTACCATTTGTAACTTCATCTGCTGCTATAAATATATTGTTTGAATTTTCTCTCAAGTCATGTGAAATATTCTTAAGTTCTTCGCTTTTATTATTTACTTTCCCACTTAAATCACTTACACTTGAAATCATCACTTTAAAACTATCTACTGTATTTTTAAGTTCCCTTTTAATAACTTCAAATTCATTGTTTCCATAATGCTCAATATTCACGCCTAAATTTCCATCTGCAATTTCACCAAGCATCTCTATAACTTCTTTACCTTCCATTTTTATTATCTTTATAACTCCAATCATTATAGAGCCAAATATAACAAAACCTATTAATATAACACCTGAATAGAATACTTTTGAATTTTTAAGCCAAGTATTACATAGTCTTCTTCTAGCTGTAGTTTTATTAGTTATATATTCTGTTAATTCCTCAAAATCTTCTTCTACTAATTCAGTCATTTCATTGAATTTATCGAAATTTAAGCTGCCGTTATAACTTTTTACCTCTCCAGGATTTTCTCCTGGGTTAGGTGCATTAGCGTTCATATTCCCATTAAATTTCTGTATTAAAGCAAGTTTACTTTCCATATATGAGCTAAATTCACCAAAAGAATTATTTAACTTGTCAAAAATCTCTTGTTCCTCTTTATCTAACCCTGTATTTTGCGAATTATCTGAAAAGAATGAAGACATTTCTTTAATACGTTCTCCTACATCAGAAACATTCTTTATATTATGTGAATAAGAAAAATCTATAATATCACTTTTCATTTGTTTAAATTCTTGATTAACATTAAGAATTTCACTTTTCCAATTATTCATTTCTATAGCTTCTTCATAATAGCCTGAAACTTTTTCCAAACCTAATATAGATAATGATCCTAAAGTAAATTGAAAAATCATTGCTAATATCCCCAGCATTGCCACTATTGTTGTAATTTTTTTACTTCTAATTTTTTTTATCATCTGTATACTCCTTAATCCCATGTTTTTTTAATTATACTATATCCGACATATTTTTTCCATAATTTATTCTATTTTTTTATAATATTATTATTTTTATAATTTTTACAGTGTTTATTTTAAAATATATTATTAACATTTTTTACCATAAGCAATATAATATAAGACCAGAGCAAAAATTTCCTTTTTGCCCTGGCCTTATATTTCTAACCTTCTGCCAGCTTTTTATATCTTTTTAATCTTTCCATAGCATCTTGTTCTGTTTTTGCAAATAGCCTATCTGCCTCTTCTGGATATGCTTTAGCTAGAGATGCATATCTTACTTCTCCCATTAAGAATTCCTTAAAGTTGCCATTAGGCTCTTTTTTATAGTCTAAGGTAAATGGATTTTTTTCACCCTTTAAACTTGGATTATATCTATAAAGCTGCCAATATCCACATAACACTGCCTTTCTTTCTTCTTCTTGTGATATTGCCATCCCAAGCTTAATACCATGATTAATACAAGGTGCATAAGCAATAATTAATGATGGTCCTTTATAACTTTCAGCTTCTACTATAGCTTTTAAAGTTTGATTTTTATCAGCACCCATAGCTATTTGTGCTACATAAACATAGCCATAAGTCATAGCCATCATACCTAAATCTTTCTTTCTTGTCCTTTTACCATTAGCTGCAAATTGAGCTATTGCTGCAGTTGGAGTTGATTTTGAAGACTGACCTCCAGTATTTGAATAGATTTCAGTATCAAAAACTAATACATTTACATCTTCACCAGAAGCTAATACATGATCTAAGCCTCCATAACCTATATCATATGCCC
Source organism: uncultured Clostridium sp. (assembly GCA_934746785.1). Lineage (GTDB taxonomy): Bacteria > Bacillota > Clostridia > Clostridiales > Clostridiaceae > Clostridium. The sequence continues at coordinate 12,198 of CAKVFO010000085.1, forward strand.
AGCCGTCTCCACCAAATATCCATTGACTCCTCTTAATTAAGAATTCCTTATCACAAAGAACTGCCTTTGCTTCACATTCATCCATATCCTTTACAACATCAAGAACTCTTTCTGCTCTAAGTCTTGTTCCTTCACCACTGTCTTTATGGTTAAGCCAATCCTCTAAAATTTCTTTATCCTCTTCACTTATATCTTTCTTTAATAATTCTTCTATATTTGAAGCAATTCTTTCTCTTATAGTTTTACTTGCTAAATACATACCAAATCCAAATTCCGCATTATCTTCAAAAAGACTATTTGCCCAGGCTGGTCCATGGCCATTTTGATTCTTTGTATATGCACTTGCTGGTGTTGATGCTGCCCATATTGAACTACATCCTGTAGCATTAGCAATCATCATTCTGTCTCCAAATAACTGGGTTATAAGTTTTGCATAAGGTGTTTCACCACATCCTGCACATGCTCCTGAGTACTCTAATAATGGAGTTTCAAATTGACTTCCCTTAACAGTATTCTTATTCATAGGATTTCTTTGTTTAACATTCTTAATTGTATAATCCCATACATCAATTTGATCATGCTGGCTTGCTTGCGGTTTCATAATTAAAGCTTTACCTGGTGCTGGACAGACTTCTGCACAGTTTGAACATCCAGTACAATCAAGAGGAGTTACTCCAATTGAATAGTATAATTTTTCATCAGATTTTAATGCCTTAGGGTCAACAAACTTAAATGCATCTGGTGCCCCATTCTTTTCTTCTTCATTTAATAAAAATGGTCTAATACTTGCATGAGGACATACATATGAACATTGATTACATTGAATACATTTTTCAGGCTGCCATTCTGGTACATTTACTGCAATTCCTCTCTTTTCATAGTTTGATGTGCCATGCATAAATGATCCATCATCCATTCCATGTTTGATAAAATCTGAAACTTTAAGGCTGTCTCCTTCAAGTCTATTTATTGGATTAACTATTTCCTTTACAAAGTCTGGTTCATCTTGAGCTTCTGTAAATCTTGCATCTTCTGCATCCTTCCATGAATCAGGCACATCTATTTTTACTATTGAATCTACACCTTTATCAATAGCTTCGTTATTCATATTAATAACTTTTTCACCTTTTTTTCCATAGGAAGTTACCACTGCTTCTTTTAAATACTTAACAGCATCTTCAACAGGAATTATATTTGCAATCTTAAAAAATGCTGACTGCATAATCATATTAATTCTGCCGCCAAGACCTATTTCTTGAGCTATTTTAACTGCGTTTAAAGTATAAAATTCTATATTATTTTCTGCTATGTATTTCTTAAGATTACCTGGAAGTTTTTCTTCTAACTGATTTTTATCCCATAAAGTATTTAAAAGGAATTTACCATTTTTCTTTAATCCTTCTAGCAAATTATATTTAAATACATAAGCTTGATTATGGCATGCCACAAAATCTGCTTTATTAATTAGATAAGATGATCTTATTGGTTTCTTTCCAAATCTTAAGTGGGATACTGTAATTCCTCCTGATTTCTTTGAATCATAGAAGAAATATCCTTGTGCATACATATCTGTATGATCTCCAATGATTTTAATAGCACTCTTATTAGCACCAACTGTACCATCTGAACCAAGGCCCCAGAACTTACATGCTGTAATATCTTCAGAAGTTACATCAATATCCACCTTTTCTAATGAAGTATTAGTTACATCATCTATGATACCTATAGTAAATCCATCCTTTGGTTTATCACTTTCAAGATTCTTATATATTGCAGCTATTTCTGATGGAGTTGGATCTTTTGAACCAAGTCCAAATCTTCCTCCTACTATTAATGGAGCATTTTCTTTATTTTGATATGCTTTTACTATATCTAAATATAAAGGTTCTCCTATTGAGCCTGGTTCCTTTGTTCTATCCAGAACTGCAATTTTTTTAACTGTAGATGGAACTGCTTTTAAGAACTTCTCTATTGAGAAAGGTCTGTATAATCTTATCTTTACAAGTCCTGTCTTTTCACCCTTTGCATTTAGATAATCTATAGTTTCTTCACATACCTCTGTAACTGAACCCATAGCAATTATGATTCTATCTGCATCAGGTGCTCCATAGTAATCAAAGCAGTGATATTCTCTTCCAGTAAGTCCTGTAATTTTGCTCATATATTCCTCTACTACATTTGGAATATCTTCATAATATTTATTAACTGCTTCTCTTGTTTGGAAATAAATATCTGAGTTTTGTGCAGTACCTACTGTCTTTGGGTTATTTGGAGTTAATGCATTTTGTTTAAAAGCTTTTAAAGCATCTTTATCTAGAAGTTTTGCAAGTTCATCATATTCTAAAACTTCTATCTTTTGAATTTCATGAGATGTTCTAAATCCATCAAAGAAATTCATAAATGGCATTCTGCATTTAATTGCTGTTAAATGTGCTACTGCTGAAAGGTCCATTACTTCCTGAACTGAACCTTCTGCAAGCATTGCAAATCCTGTTTGTCTTGCTGCCATTACATCTTGATGATCTCCAAAAATATTTAATGATGAAGCCGCTAATGCCCTTGCTGCAACATGAATTACTCCTGGAAGTCTTTCACCTGCCACCTTATACATATTAGGTATCATAAGCAGTAATCCTTGGGATGCTGTAAAGGTTGAAGCTAAGGCTCCTGCCTGTAAT
>CAKVFO010000086.1 GCA_934746785.1 uncultured Clostridium sp.
CCCCAGAATCTTTATAGGGATATTTTATTACTATTTTTGAATTAATAAAAGACGCCAAAACTTTTACGCTTACAAAACTAAAATAATAGAAGATACTAAAAAAAAGCTTGAAGAAGCTCTTGAAATATATGCTATTACAAAAGGAATAATATATGGTAGAATTAATCCGACAATACGATAGTTGGAGGAATTAATTATGGAAGAAATAATAAAATATAAGTGCACACAATGTAAGTTGGAAGAAGATATTCCTAAGGAGGTTGTAGAGTACTTTGATGAGATGGATCAAAGTAATATAGATGAACCCCCTTGTTTTTCATGCGAAAAATGCGGAGGCATAATGAGACCGCTAAAATATAATGGAGTTTATGGGAAAAAATATAGAGGATAAGAATTAAGCATAGGATTTTGAGTATCCTATGCTTTTAAATTTACACTTTCAATTAAGTTTCCCGAAGGGAGCGTGGCGTCAGCCACTTTGTACTCTTGTATAGGTAAATCCTGAAAACTTTTAAGGTAACTAGAATGCACCTTATTAGTTATAGTTCCACAATTAGGGCCCCTTAAGTCTTGTTTGAAAATGCATTTATGTATTATCTATTAGTTCATGAGATATATACTCTAATGATATATCTAACGTTTTATTATGCTTTCCATAGATGTCCTCTCAATTCATATATAGACATAATTATAAATTATTTTATTTCTAATTCTAATAACTTTGGAAAGAACCTCTTTTACGCTTACATTTTATTTCTATCTGAACTGCTTTTTATAGTGCCGCATCAATTTTCTTTATGTTTGTTTTCTATTGTTAGGAATCTATTTTCAGCTCCTATTTATTCGGCTTTTCATATTCAACCTACGGTTTTATTTGCACTCTTTTAACAAGTAATGAGTCTAATCTTTTTGATTCATACTTATTTATTCATCAATAAATTTACTTATATGATACGTTATATTTTCTGTAGTTTTAGTATATTTTTATCCCTTTCTATAAATTGTCTTCCAATAAGATATCATAGCAAAAGACACTTTCTCATGTATAAAAAATTAAATCTTTTTTAGAGTGAATATTGATTTTTAGATGTGCAGAAGTGTTATAAATCTAGGTTTGACTGTTACGAGGTGGAATATAGAAAAAATTACAATTAGTAAGTAAAAAATATAAAGTTTAGAAAAAAATGGGCGATTATAAAAATATAGGTTAACCAAATCTCTATAGAGAAAAAATTATAGTAAGTATCAAGGATGAGTACTTTTAAAATCAAGGAGGAATAAAAAATGGTTATTAATCATAATATGAATGCAGCAAATGCATTAAGAAATTCAAATATAAATCAAGGTGCAGCAGCTAAATCAATGGAAAAATTAAGCTCAGGTTTAAGAATAAACAGAGCTGGAGATGATGCAGCAGGACTTTCAATTTCAGAAAAGATGAGAGCTCAAATAAGAGGTTTAAATCAAGCATCTACAAATTCACAAGATGCTATTTCAATGGTACAAACAGCAGAAGGTGCATTAAATGAAACTCAAAGTATTCTACAAAGAATGAGAGAATTAGCAGTACAAGCAGCTAATGGAACAAATGTAACTGAGGATAGAAGTGCTATAAAGGCTGAAATAGATCAATTAAGTTCAGAAGTAGATAGAATAGCTATGACAACAGAATTCAATACACAAAACTTATTCTCAACAGCTGATGGAGCAAATACAGTTACATTCCAAGTAGGAGCTAATTCAGGACAATTTATATCAGTTACATTCAGCAATATGACAGCAGCTTCATTAACTGTTGGTACAACTAATATAAGTGTAGATTGTACAACAAATGCTTCATCTTCAATATCTATAATCAATCAAGCTATAATTCAAGTATCTACTCAAAGATCAACATTAGGTGCAGTACAAAATAGATTAGAGCATACAATTGCTAACTTAGATAATGCAGCTGAGAACTTAACAGCAGCAGAAAGTAGAATTAGAGATGTAAACATGGCTAAGGAAATGTCAAATTACTCAAAGAACAACATATTACAACAAGCAGCACAAGCAATGTTAGCACAAGCTAATCAATTACCACAAAATGTTTTACAACTATTAAGATAGAAAAAATATAGCAAGTATCAAGGATGAGTACTTTTAAAATCAAGGAGGAATAAAAAATGGTTATTAATCATAATATGAATGCAGCAAATGCATTAAGAAATTCAAATATAAATCAAGGTGCAGCAGCTAAATCAATGGAAAAATTAAGCTCAGGTTTAAGAATAAACAGAGCTGGAGATGATGCAGCAGGACTTTCAATTTCAGAAAAGATGAGAGCTCAAATAAGAGGTTTAAATCAAGCATCTACAAATTCACAAGATGCTATTTCAATGGTACAAACAGCAGAAGGTGCATTAAATGAAACTCAAAGTATTCTACAAAGAATGAGAGAATTAGCAGTACAAGCAGCTAATGGAACAAATGTAACTGAGGATAGAAGTGCTATAAAGGCTGAAATAGATCAATTAAGTTCAGAAGTAGATAGAATAGCTATGACAACAGAATTCAATACACAAAACTTATTCTCAACAGCTGATGGAGCAAATACAGTTACATTCCAAGTAGGAGCTAATTCAGGACAATTTATATCAGTTACATTCAGCAATATGACAGCAGCTTCATTAACTGTTGGTACAACTAATATAAGTGTAGATTGTACAACAAATGCTTCATCTTCAATATCTATAATCAATCAAGCTATAATTCAAGTATCTACTCAAAGATCAACATTAGGTGCAGTACAAAATAGATTAGAGCATACAATTGCTAACTTAGATAATGCAGCTGAGAACTTAACAGCAGCAGAAAGTAGAATTAGAGATGTAAACATGGCTAAGGAAATGTCAAATTACTCAAAGAACAACATATTACAACAAGCAGCACAAGCAATGTTAGCACAAGCTAATCAATTACCACAAAATGTTTTACAATTATTAAGATAATTTAGTTGAATATATACTGTTAAAATTAAGTAATAAAAGGTATCTTGAAATTATTTATTTCAAGGTGCCTTTTATTATTGTTTAAGAAAGGAAAAGAATGTTTTATACTTGCAAATTACACGAATGTTTAATAAAGAAATGGAATAAAAGGACGATAATACCATAAGGAATAAAATGACAGGAGTGTAGTAATATGAGATTAAGCATAGCAATGATTGTTAAGAATGAAGAAAAAAATTTAGATAGAACTTTAAAAGCATTAAATGATGTAGCTGCTAAGATGGATTGTGAAATAATTATTGTTGATACGGGAAGTACTGATAGTACTATGGATATAGCAAAAAAGTATACAGATAAAGTTTATGAACATGAATGGACAGGAAATTTTTCTGAAATGAGAAATATTAGTATAAGCTATTGTATTGGAGAGTGGATTTTGATATTGGATGCAGATGAAGTTTTAGTTAATCCAGAAGAAATGATTAGATTTTTTGAATCTCCAGAATGTCAAATAGTTAATTCTGCGAGCATAAAGATTAAAAGTATTGACGAGAGCGAAAGTAAGTCATCAAATGAAGCTGCATTATTAAGAATATTTAGAAATATAGAAGGATTTAAGTATACTGGAAAGGTTCATGAACAGCCTAAAAAAATGCTTCCTATTGCTAAAACTAATATTGAATTTTTACATTATGGATATTCAGCTGATGACTATGAATTGATGAATTATAAATTTAAAAGAAATATAAAGTTATTACAAGAAGAATTAAAAACAGCTGATGAGATTTATAAAATATATGTTTTATTTCAATTAAGTAAGTCATATGCTATGGCTAAAAAGAATGACATGGCATTTAAATATATAAAGATGTCATATGATTTAGAAGAAAAACATAATAAGAAAGGTGGACATGTATATGTATATCATTGGTATGCATGTATGTTATTTAATAGACAAGATTACCAGCGAGTAATAGACGTATGTAAAGAGATGATGAAATTTACTGATAATAATATGGATATATATTATATGATGGCCATTAGTTATACTCGTATGGAAAAATATAAGGATGCATATAAGTGTTATGCTAGATATTTTGAAATAAAAAAATTAAGAGATAACGGTGAATATCCAGATGATTTTAGTTTGTCAGAATCATCAAGGGTATGTGCTAGTAAAATGAGATGTAATAGAATAATCTGTTATTATAAAGAAAAAAGATATAAAGATATCATAAAAGAGTTTGAAGAAAATATGGATGAAATACAAGAATGGAAAGAGGTTTGTGGATTATATATTTATTCTTGTATATATACTAAGCAATTTGATAAAATTCAAAAATTTTATGAAAAAAAAGAAATTGATGATATGATGATTGAAATACTTTTGAAGAATTTATCAGAGATTGAATTTGAAGAATCATCAATAGATATAAAGGAGGTTAAGAAAAGATTTTCGAATTTAGATGAAAGAATTGCAATATATTTTAGTGTTATTGACAATGGAGATATTGAAAAAGTAGGTAAAATAGATTTTTCTATATATTATAGTTGGAAAGAAAAAATTCTTGAGAAAGCAATAACATGTGATAAGAGTAATTTAGAGTTGATAAAAGACTTAGATAATGATGTTATTAAGTGTTATATATATAATTTAATTATTATATATGAGAATTTAGAAGTTGTTTACAATTACTGCAAGGAAAGATTTTTAGCAACAGATATATCAAACTTGACATTTTTATGTGATATAGAAAATGTGTTGTTATTTAATAAGTCTATTAAAGGGGAAAAATATAAATCTTTAGTGCTAAGAACATTAATAAATAGGCATGTATTTAGAAAGAAAGTATTTAATGTAAGTTTAATGAATCAAAAAAATTTCAAATGTATTTTGAGCAAATATGATAGATTCTGTTTAGAAATTGAAGAGGAATTAAAAAAGTATTCTTTGGGAAGATTAAATTATTTAAAGAATATGAAGGAGTTACTAAAGAAGAATGAAGAATATACTTATATAGTTAAAATGTTCTTAAAAGAAATAAGTGATAAAGCGATTAGTAAAGAAATGGTTAAAGAGAAGGATAGAATAATATCTCTAGTAGAGAATTATATAGTTAATAATAAAATCTGTGATGCGGAAGAAATTTTGGAAGAAATTGAAGAGGTATTTAAGTGGGAAAAAGGTATCTATAATTGTAAAGGTATAATTAACTATATTAATGGACAATATTCAGAGGCTATATTTAATTTAGCTTTAGCAGCTATATTAATGGATAATAATTTTGATCCTTTATATAACATTGCATGTGTTCTTGAAAAGATGAATAGAATTGAAGATAGTATTGATTATTATAAAGAGGCATTTAAAATTTGTGATGATGAGAGTATGAAGCAAGAGATTCAAGAAGCTTTACAAAGGTTAAAGTGAAAAATATGATTACAGTTTGTATGATTGTTAAAAATGAATCTCATCTTATTAAAGAAACTCTTAAAGCGATAAACAGATATGGATATGAACTTGTTATTGTTGATACAGGTTCTGAAGATAATACAAAAGAGATTGCATTGAGTTATACAGATAAGATATATGATTTTAAGTGGAATTATAATTTCAGTGATGCAAGAAATTTTGCTTTAAAAAAGGCATCTAATGAATTTGTTTTAATGATTGATGCTGATGAGGTTATTGTTGATTTTGACACAAAAAATATAGAGAAAATGATTACTTTAAATCCTATGGTAGTTGGTAGAATATCAATTGTTAATGAATTCAAATACAATAAAAATGCATCTAAAAGTATAGAAAAGGTTAGTAGGTTATTTTCAAAAAAATATTATAAATATGAAGGGGCTATTCATGAACAATTAATAAGCATATATAATCGTGAAATAAAGAAAATTGATATACCTTTGAGGGTTTTGCATAAAGGTTATACAGAAGAAGAAATTGTTAGAAAGAATAAGTTGAATAGAAATGTATCGATGCTTAAAGCAGAATTAGAAGTGAACTCTGAAGATCCGTATTTATTATACCAACTAGGAAAAACATATTATATAATGGAAGATTATAAGAGTTCTTATGATTGTTTCTATAAGGCTATGGATATAGATTTGGATATCAATTTGGAATATGTTCATGAATTAGTAGAGTGTTATGGATATTGTCTTCTTAATATGAAAAAGTATAAAGAAGCTTTGAAAATTGTAAATTTGTATGATATGTTTTCTAGTAGTTCAGATTATATATTTTTAATTGGATTGATCTATATGAATAATGGAATGTTTAATGAAGCATGTAATGAATTTATAAAATGTACACAAATGAAAAATGGGAAGGTTGAAGGAGTTAATGGAGATTTGGCCTTTTATAATATAGGGGTTATTTATGAATGTTTAGGAAAATTTGATTACGCAGAAAAGTATTATGCTAAATGCAAAAAATATAGGTCGGCAAAAGAAAGAATTGAAAGGATTAGGGAAATTGGTGTCGACAAGAAAAAGAAGAAAAATAAAATATGATTAATAAAAAGTAAGCAAAAAAAGAACGAAATTGGAAGAAAGCGCTTTTGACAAAAAACGACAAAGAGATTGTGTGAATTGCATTGAAATATAAAGCCTATAATATAAAGAAAAAGATATTGTATACGATAATAATAAAAAAACAAGGGAGAGTGAAAAATGAGATTATGTCATAACATGAATTCTTTGAAATTATATAATAAGTATCAAAAGAATTTGTTAGTCAACGAAACTGCGATAAAGAATATAAGCTCTGGAATAAAGATAAATAGAGCAAAAGATAATCCTGATAAGATTGGACAGTCAGAAAGCATGAAAATAAGAATAAGAAGTATGCAGATGGCACAACAAAATATGCAGGATGGAACATCTATGCTTCAAGTAGCTGATGGTGCATTACAACAGATTAATGATATTCTTTCTAGAGTAAAAGAATTGGCTGTAGAAGCAGCAACTGATACAAATACTGTAGAGGAAAAAACAATAATTCAAGGAGAAATAAATTCTTTATTAAAAGGAATAGATGATATAGCGAATAATACTGAATTTAATGGAATAAAACTTATAGGAAACTTAGATGTAAATGACAATGGAAGTCCAAAATATAAAATTGCGATAACAGGTTCAGAAGTAGGAGAAAGTTTAAAGATTCCAATGTTTAATGTTAAGTCCACTATATTGAGAGATTCAGATGGAAATTCTTTATCAGATGTTAGTGTATTAACTGGTGATAACTGCGAAAATGCACTTAAGACAATTGATGATGTTATATCTGTTGTTTCGAGAATTAGAGGAGAATATGGTGCGATTTCTAATAAATTTGGCTCAACATATGATAGATTGGCAAGCAGTGCAGATGTGGTTCAAAATGCAAGTAGTAAGCTGACTGATGCAGATTTAGCGGAAGAAATATTAAAACTTTCAAAAGGTCAAATTAAGTATCAAACTCAAATAGCCTTAATTGCACAAAGTAATGATTTTCCGAGGGATGCCTTGAAAATATTAGACAAACTGTAAACTGAGAGAAGTAGTGGCTGAAAGTATTAAAAATGGTTTAAAAAGTCATTACTTCTTTTGATTTGTGAAAGAATGAGCGTAAAATATATAAAATTCCTAATTTACATATGGAAAAATAAAACGGTATAGATTATAATAGTATCATGTAGGTATAAAGAACGAGACATTATATTACAAAAAACAACATTTAAAAATAAAGTGGTGTGAGAAGTTTAGGGGGTGTATTATGGCAATAAATTTAGTTGGAGGAGTTGGAAGCTCCTATGATTTATTAAAAGAGGGTATACAAGCTGCGAATAAAAGAGCAGAAATTATAGCTAATAATATGGCAAATGTTAATACGGCTAATTATAAAAAATTCAGTGTGGTATTTGAAGATAACTTAAAAGGTATTAATAATTCAGATTTAGCAATGAAAAAGACCAATGTTGAACATATGTCAAATGGAAATAGTGATGGTAATATAACAGTTGTTGAAGACAAAAGTTCCAGTATGCGAGAAGATGGAAATAATGTTGACTTGGATGTTGAAAAAGTAGAACAAGCTGCTAATACATTAAAGTATAATGCTTTAATTACACAAGCAAATACAAGATTAAGCAATACTAAATATGTAATAAGTGGAGGAAACTAAAATGAGTAGTTTTGATTCAATGAGAATTAGTGCTAGTGGATTATCCGCAGAGAGATTGAGAATGGATACAATAACCTCTAATATGGCTAATGCGTCAACAACAAGAACAGAAGATGGTGGACCATATGTTAGAAAGGTTGCAGTTTTTAAGGAAGTGCTAGATGCAGCAGGTAAGCTTAATGGGGTACAAGCTGTGGCTATACAAGATGATAAGTCGGCATTTAGAACTGAATATGATCCAACTAATCCAGATGCAAATGAAGAAGGATATGTACTTTATCCTAATGTAAATATTTTGAATGAAATGGCAGATATGATTGCTTCTACTAGAGCTTATGAAGCAAATGCAGATACATTAGATGCAAATAAAAGTATGTTTATGAAAGCATTAGAGATTGGTAAATAGGAGATGAATTTATGAGAGTTAATAGTTATGTTCCAAGTGAAGAGATTTTTCAAATTAATAACACTTCAAATGTTAATGCAAAAAGTAAAGCTAATGGAGTAGAAAGTTTTTCAGAGATTTTATCAAGTTCTCTTGATAAGGTGAATGATGCTCAAGTGGCAGCAGAAAATATGAATACGGCTTTTGTGTCGGGAGATGAAACTCAAATTAGTGATGTAATGCTTGCGGGTGAAGAAGCCAAAATATCATTACAGTTTGCAGTTCAAGTAAGAAATAAGTTAATAGATGCATACAAAGAATTAACAAATATGCAGTTATAAAAGTAAGGAGTGCTATAGATGAAAAAGCTTTCGGAATTCTTTAAAAAGCTTTGGACAAAGTTTAAATCCTTTAGTAAAAAGATAAGGGTTATGATTGTTGTAGCTGCAGTCACAGTATTAATTGCATTAGTCAGTTTGATAGTATATTCGACTTCTACCAAGTATTCGGTATTATTTTCGAATTTAGATTCTACAGACTCTAATACAATAATATCTAAGTTGACTGAGCAGAAAGTAGAATATAAGGTTGAGGGAGATTCAATTTTAGTTCCAAGTGATAAAAAAGATGAACTAAGGTTAAATTTATCATCAAATTTGACATCGGGAAGTACTGGTTATGAATTAATGGATAATAGTAATTCTTTTGGAATGACAGATGAAGAGTTCGCTATAAAAAAAGTGAGAATGGTACAAGGCGAACTAGAAAAAAGTATTAAAAGTTTAGATGCTGTTGAATCAGCAAGAGTTCACATTACTCAAGCGGAAAATTCTGTTTTTGTTAAAAATAAACAAGAAGGTAAAGCAGCGGTAATATTACAGCTTAAAACAGGTCAGACAATAACCAAAGATCAGGTGAAATCAATAGTTGCTATGGTATCAGCAGCAACAGAAGATATACCACAAGAAAATGTACAAGTTATAGATAGTAATATGAACTTACTAAGTGATGGGTTAAATCTTGAAAATGGGGATGGTACTGTAAGTTCTGAAACTATACAGCAAAATAAAAATTTAGAAGAACAAAGTGGACAAAAATATGCAGATGCAATAGTTAAATTATTAGAACCAGTAGTAGGTAAGAATAAAGTTTCTGCAAATGTAAATGTAGATTTGGATTTTGATTCCAAGAAGACAACAACAAAAACAATAGATCCTAATAAGGTTATAGTTAGTCAACAAACAACTAAGGAATCATCGAAATCAGATAACGGTGCTGTTGGAGGAAGCACTGTTGACAACAACTTGAGTAATACAATTGAAGAAGATAATAAGAATATTGTAAATAATAAAGAATCACAAACTACTAATTATGAATCAGGAAATTCAGAATCAACTGTTATAAGTAGTCCAGGTGAAATCAAGAGAATGACAGCATCTATTTTTATAAATGATGGTGCTTTAGATGAAGACACTAGAGAACAACTTGAAAAGTCAGTTGCATCAGCTATTGGTATAGACACATCAAGAGGTGATGAAATTACGTTAGTAGGAATGGATTTTGATACAGCAGCAGATGAAGCAGCAAAATCTCAAGTAGAAGCTTTTAATAATGAAGTAGCTGCAGCAAAGAGAAATAAATTAATTATGTGGGCTGTTATTGGAGGTTTAGTAGTAATAGCTGTTATTACAGCAATAGTATTGATTTTAAGAAAGAGAAATCAAGATGAAGAAGATGAAGAAGACGAAGAAGATAAACTATTAGATGTTGTAATAGACGATACAGCACAATATAAGCCAATTGAATTAAATGTTGAAAGTCCACAGACTAAGATAGAAAATGAAATTAAAAACTATGCTAAAGAAAAACCAGACCAGGTAGCAGATATAGTTAAGTCGTGGTTGACAGAAAATGAGAGGTGATAGGTGTGTCCAGAGATAATGGTAAGTTAACAGGAGTTCAAAAAGCGGCTGTGTTATTTATAACTTTGGGTCCAGATGCATCATCAGCAATCTTAAAAAGGTTGCCGGAATCAGAAATACAAAAAATAACCTATGAAATAGCAAATATTACTTCTGTAAATTCAGAACAAAGAGAAGGGATATTAAATGAATTCTTAGAAATGAATAAAGCTAGGGATTATATCCTTGAAGGTGGTATGGATTATGCAAGAGAGCTATTATCAAAAGCGTTAGGATCTCAAAGAGCTAGTGAAATACTTGAAAAAGTTTCAGAAGCTACTCAGCAGTATAGACCTTTTGCTATTGCAAGAAAAGCAGATGCACATCAATTATTAAATGTTATAGCATATGAACATCCACAAACTATTGCATTAATTTTATGTTATTTAACACCAGAAAAAGCAGCTCAAGTTATGGCTGAGCTGCCAGAAGAAAAGCAAAGTGAAGTGGCGTTTAGAGTTGCTACAATGAAAGATACTTCACCAATGGTTATAAAAGAAATAGAAAAAGTACTTGAAAGTAAGCTATCTTCAGTAGTAAGAACTGAAATGACTTCTCTTGGAGGAGTTGAAACATTAGTTGATATCTTAAATCAGGTTGATAGAACAACTGAGAAAAATATTACTGAAAGTCTTGAAAGAGAAGATGCTGAACTTGCAGATAAGATTAAAAGTTCTATGTTCGTATTTGAAGATATTCTTACTCTTGATGATGTATCTATTCAAAGAATTCTTAGAGAAGTTGAAGTTAAAGAACTTGCACTTGCACTTAAAGGATGCTCTGATGAAGTTGGTGAAGCAATTTACAGAAATCAATCAAAGAGAGCTGCAGCTTCACTAAAGGAAGATATGGAATTCTTAGGACCAGTAAGATTAATGGATGTAGAACATGCACAACAAACTATTGTTTCTATAATTAGAAGATTAGACGATGCTGGAGAAATCATAATTTCAAGAGGTGGCGAAGATGCAATCATCTTATAGTGTAGTAAAAAGAAACTATGTTCGAGATGGTAATGAGAAGGTGATATCAACTGAATATAATACTCCAGATATTATGAGTATGGATGACAGTGATTTATCACAAGTAGAAATAGAAAGAAAAAACTATATCTCAAGTTATGAAAACATAGGTAAAAATATAATTGCTGATGCTAAAAGGGAATGTGAAAAACTAAAAATACAAGCAATGAAAAATGCAGAAATTATAGAAAAAGAAGCTTATAAAAAAGGATATGAGCAGGGACAGGCAAATGGATACGAAGATGGCAAAAAGGAAGCTATTGATAGTATCCTTCCTCAAGCTCAAGTGGAAGCTGAGAATATAAGAAATGAAGCTTTACAAATTCTTATGAATGCACAAAGTGACTATAATAGCTATATGGATGATAGGAGTATTGAAATAGTCAGATTGTCATTTAATATAGCTGAAAAGATTTTGAAACGGGAAGTTTTAAAAGATGAAGGAATCGACAGCATAATTGAAGATGCTTTTGAACAATATAAAGGATCTGAGAACTGCGTTATAAGATGTAATGAAGCTCATACTGAGGAATTAAAGTCTAAGTTAGAGAATTGGAAGAAAAAATACGATATTTCCGGGGAAATTTTTATTATGTCAGATAATAAACTTGAACCAGGAAATGCATGGATTGAGAAGTCTTCAGGGAAAATGGAAGTTGGAATTGACATTGGACTTGAGAAACTTGAAAAAGCAATTTTGGGGTAAAAGAGAGTGAGACGTATTGGATATAAATTTTGAAGAGTTAAATAGCAAAATTAATGATACTACTACAATATATGTTGAGGGTACAGTAAGTAAAGTTATAGGATTAACAATAGAAGTAGAAGGTGTTAAAGCTTTCGTTGGAGAATTGTGTAAGATTTACAATGAAAAAAATGAACCTATAAACTGTGAAGTGGTAGGATTTAGAGAAAAAAATGTCTTACTAATGCCTTTAGATGAGGTAAATGGAATATCAGCAGGATGTAAAGTTGTACCCCAGAGAAGGCCTCTTGATGTAAATTGTTCAGATGAACTTTTGGGAAAAGTTCTTGATGGATTAGGAAATCCTTATGATGATATAAAACTAAGAGAAAATGTAAGGTATCCTCTAGAAAATGAGCCGCCAGATCCTTTAAAGAGGAAAAGAATAAAGGATATTATGCCGACAGGAGTAAGAGCTATAGATGGTTTCTTAACAGTTGGTGAAGGACAAAGAATTGGTATATTTGCAGGTAGTGGTGTTGGTAAAAGTACAACTCTTGGTATGATAGCAAGAGAAGCTGAGGCAGATGTTAATGTTATTAGTCTTATTGGAGAAAGAGGTAGAGAGGTTCTTGAATTTATTGAAAAAGATTTAGGACCAGAAGGTATGAAAAAGTCAGTAGTTGTCTGCGCAACTTCAGATAAACCGGCATTAATAAGATTAAAAGGTGCATTAACTGCTACAGCAATAGCAGAATATTTTAGAGATCAAGGAAAAAAAGTAATCCTGATGATGGATTCTGTAACTAGATATGCAATGGCACAGAGAGAAGTTGGTCTTGCGATAGGTGAGCCGCCAGCAACAAAGGGGTATACACCTTCAGTATTTGCAAAACTTCCAAGATTAATGGAAAGAGCAGGTACATCAGATAAGGGATCTATTACAGCATTTTATACGGTACTTGTTGATGGTGATGATTTTAATGAACCAATTGCAGATGCAGTTAGAGGTATTTTAGATGGGCATATTGTGTTATCAAGAAGTTTAGCACATAAGAATCATTATCCAGCAATCGATATATTAAATAGTGTAAGTAGACTTATGTCTCAAATAGCTTCAGCTGAACATAAAAATTCAGCATCATATGCTAGAGATTTATTAGCAACTTACAAAGATTCGGAAGATATGATTAATATTGGAGCTTATGCAAGAGGCAGTAATCCTAAAATAGATTTAGCTATTCAATATAATGAACCATTGAATAAATTTTTAAGACAAGGTATAGATGAGAAGTCAGAATTTGATGAAAGTATTCATGTACTAACATCATTGTTTAATAAATAAATGAGGGTGTAATATGGCAAAAGGGTATAAATTTAGTTTGCAAAAAGTTTTAGAATTAAGAGAAGATAAAGAAGAAGAGAGTAAAAGACTTTTTTCACAAAGTCAAAATAATAAACTTAAAACAGAAAATGAACTTAACTCTTTAAAAGAACAATATGAAAACTATAAAGGTATAAAACCTGGAGAAGATGTCATATATCAAAAAGTTAAAAGGCGTTATATATTTGCACTTCAAGGCGGTATTAAAGAAAAAGAAAAGGAATTAGCAGCCAGAGAAAGAGAACTTGAAGTGAGAAGAAGAGATCTTAAAAATAAACAGATAGATAGAAAAACGGTAGAAACTTTGAGAGATAAACAATATGCAAGTTTTATCAAAGCTCAAGAAATGAAAGAACAAAATGATCTTGACGAATTTGCATTATATGCATATATGAGAACTTTGAAAGGGGGTGAATAAGAGATGATGAGTTCATTGACAAATCTTAAAGCAATTTCTTCAGTGCAAAATGTTGAGCAAAAACAAATAAGTGATTCAACTGGAACTACTTTTCAGGTAAACAGCACAAAGAAGGATGATACAAGTCTAAATGCTACATTAAATGATAAAATCACGAAAAACAAAAAATCAGAAGAAGACTTTAATAACTTATTAAAACAAGTTAAAAGTAAAAATAAGACAAAAAGTGAAAAGATTATTGAGGAAAAGAAAAGTTTAAAAGTAGACAATAAAGTAAAGATACAAGTTAAATCAGAAAATGTAAAAATAGAAGATATGGAAGAAAAAATTGAAGATTTAACAGATGAACAATTAGCACAATGTTTAAATTTATTGGTTGAATTTTTAAATACTATATTAAAAGATGATTTTGAATCAATTAATATAAGTCAATTAAAGGGAGCATCAGATGAATTAAAAATAAATCTTATGGAAATTTTAGATTCTAATGAATTATTTGATGCATTAACTGATTTACAAGTAAACAATAGTAATGTGATTGAAAATTCACAAGATTTATTAAAACTTTTAAATAAGACAGATGCTATAGAGAATATAGATATTAATACTTTAGAGTTTGTTGAAAAGTTATTGAACGAAGTTGCTAGTAGACTTAATGAGGAAACTGTAAGTAATTTAACTAATAATACTGTATTAAGAGATATGCTAAATGAAACAGTAAATAAGCTTAATGAAATATTAAATAGTAATGTTAAGAATAGTGATGAATTATCATTACAAAATAATAGTTTAAATAACGTTTATAAGGTAATTGAAAGTGCTAATAG
>CAKVFO010000087.1 GCA_934746785.1 uncultured Clostridium sp.
ATACTATATATAATGCAGGAGACCTGCATCCAAACTGGTATTGGTATAAAAAATATATAAAAGGTGAATCTATAATAGATATTGCTTTAAGAAAAGGTATGACTACATGTTCTTTATTATGGCCTGTTACTGGAAAATCAAAAATTGATTATAATTTTCCTGAAATTTATCCGGTGAAGTGGTATCAAAATCAGATATTAATGTCTATGGGTTCAGGTTCTATTTTATATCAATATAAGTTAAATAAGAAGTATGGACACCTTAGAAGAGGGATAGAACAGCCTTGCTTAGATAACTTTGTTATGAAGTGCCTTGAAGATACTATGAATGAAATAATGCCTGAATTAATTATGGTGCATTTTACAGATGTGGATACTAATAAGCATTTATATGGAACAAAGAGCAGGGAAGTGAAGGAAGCTCTTAAAAGGCATGATGCACGTTTAGGTAAGATTTTAAATATTTTAAAGAAGAAAAATATTTTAGAGGATACAGATATTATAGTCCTTGGAGATCATGCGGCTAAAGATGTAAAAAAAATTATAAAAATAAATAAGCTTTTAGCAGATAAGGGGTATATTAATATATCTAAAAATGGGAACTTGTTAGATTATGATGCTTATTGTAAAGGACTTGATGGAAGTGCTTATATTTATCTTAAAAATCCTGAAAATGAAAGGATAAAAACAAGTATAAAAAAAATATTAAATGATTTTAAGAATGAAAGTCAAGCCATTGAATACATAGCAGATGAGGGGAAAATTAAGGAATATGGAGCAGATTTAAAGGCTGCATTTATGCTTGAAGCAAAAGAAGACTATTACTTTTTAGATGATTTTATAGGTCAGGTAATTGAAGATATTAATGAAGATGAAGTAGGAAAAATTAATCATATATATAGAGCAGTACATGGTTATAGTCCTAGAAAAAAGGATTATAAAACATTTTTCATAGCTGTTGGTAAAGATTTTAGCGCAGGAACTGTAATTGAAAACGGTAAAATCATAAATCATGGACCAACCATAGCAAAACTTTTAGGAGAAGAACTTAAAGATTGTGATGGGGAAGTAGAATATAATATTTTTGCATAAAAACTTAGGAGTATAGAGTAATAATTACTTTGTATTCCTATTTTTGGATTATACAACTTTTAATATAGTTCCATATTTACTTTGTACTGGTAATTGACATTGAAGGTCAAAGAAGGTAAAATTGTTAACAAGGGAGTGATTTGATGAGTAATAAAAAAGGAAGTATTTCAATAGATACAGAAAATATTTTTCCAATAATTAAAAAATGGTTATATTCTGATAAGGATATTTTTATAAGAGAATTAATTAGCAATGGCTGTGATGCAGTAAGTAAGTTTAAGAGACTTGTTTCTATGGGAGAAGCAGAAGAAAGTCAAGGAGAATCTTATAAAATTCTTGTTTCTGTAAATAAGGAAGAAGGCACTCTTAAGTTTGAAGATAATGGTCTTGGTATGACTGAAGAAGAAGTGGAAAAGTATATAACTCAAATAGCTTTTTCAGGAGCTAAAGATTTCGTAGAGCAGTATAAGGATAAAATGGGAGATTCAAATGATATAATAGGCCATTTTGGATTAGGATTTTATTCAGCATTTATGGCAGCTCATAAAGTTCAAATAGATACTCTTTCATATAAGAAAGATGCTAAGGCAGTTAGATGGATTTCTGATGGAGGTACTGAATATGAGGTGGAAGAATCTGATAAAGCTTCTAGAGGTACTATAATTACTCTTTATTTAAATGAGGAATCTAAGGAATTCTTAGAAGAATATAAGGTAAGACAAGTAATAGGAAAGTATTGTGCTTTCATGCCAACTGAAATTTATTTTGAAAATGAATGTGCTGAAAAGAAGGAAGAAGATAAGGCTGAAGATGTAAAGCCTCTTAATGATGTTTCTCCTTTATGGTTAAAGAAACCAAGTGAATGTACTGATGAGGAATATAAAGATTTTTATAAGAAGGTATTCCATGATTATGAAGATCCTCTTTTCTGGATTCATTTAAATGTGGATTATCCATTTAATTTAAAGGGTATACTTTATTTCCCTAAATTAAAAAATGAATTTGAATTAGTTGAAGGTCAAGTTAAGTTATTTAATAATCAGGTTTTTGTAGCAGATAATATAAAAGAAGTAATACCTGAGTTTCTTTTACTTTTAAAGGGTGCAATTGACTGCCCTGATTTACCTTTAAATGTATCAAGAAGTTTCCTTCAAAATGATAAACAGGTTAATAAGATTTCTAAACATATAATTAAGAAAGTTTCGGATAAGTTAAATTCTATATTTATGAATGATAGAGATAAATATAATGAGTTCTGGGATGATATACAGGTATTTATTAAATATGGATGTATAAAGGATGAAGGATTCTATGATAAGATAAAGGATTCTATTATATTTAAAACAATAAATGATAAGTATGTTACTTTAAAGGATTATTTAGAAGCAGCAAAAGAAAAACATGATAATAAGGTGTTCTATGTAAGTGATTTAGAAAAACAATCTCAATATATTAAGTTGTTTAAAGATTATGGATTAGATGCAGTTATATTAACTACTCCAATTGATAATAACTTTATATCTTTCTTAGAATTTAAAGATACAAATGTGAAGTTTAATAGAATAGATTCAGATCTTTCAGAGGTATTAAAAGATGAAGGCAATGTTGTGATTTCTGAAGAAGAAAAAACAAAGATAACTGATATTTTTAAGAATGTTTTTGGTGATAAAATGAAGGAATATTCAGTAGAAAGTCTTAAAAATGAAGAAACACCAGTTATGATTTTAATATCTGAATATTCAAGAAGAATGGCTGAAATGCAGAAGCAATTTGGAGGCTCAATTCCAGGAATGTCTATGCCAGAAGAAAGAACATTAGTTATAAATGAAAAAAATCCAATAGTTAAGAAGATAGTAGATTTAAGTAGTGATGAAGCTAATAAAGAAAAAGTAGAAAAGATATGTAAACAGGTTGTTGATTTAGCTCTAATTTCTACTAAATCTTTAAGTGGAGATGAACTTGGTGAATTTATTACAAGAAGTAATGATTTAATTCTTGAATTATTGTAATTTTGAGAGTAATTAAAAAGGGATTGTATCATATCAGTATGATATGATACATCCCTTTTTAAATTAAAATTTTTACTAAAAAGCGTGATGTCAGCTATTTTGTTTGTAGTAATTATTTGTTAATTCATTAAGTGTATCACATTGACCGCTTATATCATTAACTGCATGAAGGATATTTTCAATTTGTCTTTCGTAAAATGTCCTTTAAAGATATTTCTATACTATTAGCAAGATTCTTTGTCTCTGAAGCAAGTTTTGAAACTTCAGTAGCAACTACAGCAAATCCTTTTCCATGTGCACCGGCTCTTGCAGCTTCAATGCTTGCATTTAAAGATAATAGGTTTGTTTGTTCTGAAATGTTTTTTATTAATGTCATCTGTTCAAAGGTATTATTCATACGTTGCATATTGTCTTTTGTTGATTCGCTCATCTTATTTGATAAGTTTTCAAGTTCTGTTGAAATATTAAGTGTATGGTTTGCTTTATTTGAAGCATTTTCAACCATAGTAACTATAGCATCAACTGAGTTGTTAAGATTCTTAATAGAATCATTTAATACATTTGCAGTGGAATCTATTGTTTCTATTGTAGATTGGATCTTTAAATTTGTTTCTTCAGAATCTTTTAAATTTTCTATGCTTAATCTTAGTGTCCTATTTCCACATATAGAAGTACATTGAAGGACAATTAAAGTTATTATTTGAAAAAGCATTAATGTAAAGAAGCAGCTAGTTTCTAATTGGTCTCCTAATATACCGTTTGGAATAATAAATTGTAATAATATTGTTGAGAAAAAGGATGTTATTGATTGAGGGCATCCATTACAGTTTATTATGTAATAGATTGATGCTCCCAAGATAATTAAAGGAATTACATAGGCACATATATCAGAATTTTCATCTGTAATTAGGTGGAAGTAATAAAAAGTTTTGGTTATGACTTACTGTTTTAAATAAATGTTGTTTTTGTATTTATTAAAAACAACATTTATTTGAAACAGCAATTGATAAGGGAATGGTAACTTTTATAGTGATAGGTAAAAGGGGATAGTAGTGAGGATTTATTTTAAATATTAATGGATATTAGTTATGAGGGGGTTGAAAAAATTCCTAAAAAATACATTTATGTAGAAGAACGTGAGATGAGTAATTTACACAATTACAAAATAAGAAGGAGAAGAAGCACTTTAGTATTTCATCAAGTATAAAAACAGGAACTAATAAAGGCATTAGTTCCCCTTTCAAAATAATTAGATTAATTTTCCATGAGATAATGTTTTCTTAGTGATTTTTATTCCAAAATCTCTTTCATAAATTCTTATAGCAGCTTTTTCTTTGTTTGATACTAAAGAAATTGTTTGCCCTGAATTATTTCCTCTTGCAGTACGGCCAGCTCTATGTAAGTATTCTTGAGAGCTTTTTGGAAAATCTAAGTTAATAACATGAGTAATATCATTTATGTCTAATCCTCTAGCAGAAATATCAGAAGAAACCAAGATGTTTATTTTACCATTCCTAAATGATTCAAGAGCATTTTGTCTTTGTTCTTTTGAAATACCTTTGTGTATAGCAAAGCATGATTTGTTATGGAAAGTAAGCTTATCTTTTATTATATTTATTTCATATCCTTTATTTACAAATACTAAAGCCTTTTTAGGATTTACAGCAGCTATTAGTTTTCTTAAAGTTTCGAATTTGTCTCTTGGATCTACTTCTATGTATAAGTGTTCTATGCTAGGATTTAAAGAATGTTTTTCTTCATTCTTAAAAATAACAGGGTCTTTCATAAGTTCTTTTGCTGTTGCAAGAGTTTTATTATTTATTGTTGCAGAGAAAATCATAAGCTGTCTATCTCTCATAGTTGTTTTAATTACATCTTTAACCATAGCTGAGCTTGTATTGTCCAAAAGGTTATCAGCTTCATCAATAACTATTGTTTTTATAGTGTGAGCAGTGATTTTTTTCTTTTTCTTTATAAGATCTAGAACTCTTCCAGTTGAACCTACAATAATATGTGGTTTGATATCTTTTAATTTTTTTATTTGTTTATCAATATTTACATCTCCCATAACCGCTAAGGATGTAACAGGAATTTCAGAGTTTTTAGCTAATAGCTTAACTTGATTTTCTATTTGCATAACTAATTCATGTGTTGGCGCTAAAATTAAAGCCTGCATTTCTCTTTTAGAAGTGTCGATCTTTTCAAAAAGAGGTAGGAGAAAAGCAAGGGTTTTTCCACTTCCTGTATGGGATTCACCTATTATATCTTTATTTTTAATAGCTCCTGGTATAACTAATTCTTGAATTTTTGTTGGTGAAGTAATATTTTGTTTTTCTAAACCTTTGATTAATTGTTCATTTAAACCTAGTTCCTTAAATGATTCCATATATATCTCCTTTAAGTAGTATAGTATTTTGTATAAGTTAGATAAATATACGACTTTATTGTAGCATAAGAAATTTATAATTCAAATGTCGGCATAAAAAAGATTATATTTAAAGATAGAAGTGTTAATGTTATTTTGCTATAATGAGGTTATGAAAGGAATGATATTATGGAGATTGGGAGAGTAACAAGGTCAACTATAACACCTACTGATGAAAAGAAAGTTGTAACAGGTAGAAAAAGTTTTTCTCAAAGCTTTGGAAGAGAAAAAGAGAGAAAATCACAAGAGCAATTAAAAAAAATGTGTGATGATATTAAAAAAAGAGGAAATAGGTTAGTATTAACTAAAACTTATGCAGATGTAAGAATGTATAAGAAGATGATTAAAGAGTATTTAGAATCTGTTCTACAGTATATGTATGATACTAAAAAAGATATAAGTTTCTGGCAGACACAATATTTTGTGACTGTGGATATTGTTGATGCTAAATTAGATGAATTAACAAATGCATTGTTAGGTGAAGAAAAAGAAAACCTTGATGTAGCTGCTACCATCGATGAAATTCAAGGATTAATTGTTGATATTTATAGATAGATTTTATTAAGTGTTTGGAGAGGAGTCTTCAGGCACTTTTTTCTATATATAATAATGAGGATTTAGATATAATTATCTGTTTTAAATAAATGTTGGTGATTAAAAAGTTAAAATACGGTCAATAATTCACCTAAGAGGTGAGATAGTTGGTATTTACTTATGAAAATTTAATTACTTTAGATAATGACATTAATAGTTTATTTAAAATTATTCTATATGAGAGAAGAAGAAAATCTATAAATGAATGTCCACATTGCAAAAGTAAGGCCTTTATTAAATATGGCAGGTATAATGGTATACAAAGATATAAATGTAACAAATGTAAAAGGACATTTTCATTAACTACAAATTCTGTATGGTATTATTCAAAAAAGAAAGTGGATGATTGGACTAATTTTATAGAGATGATGTTAGAGAAAAAGAGTCTGCGCTTGACAAGTAGAAAACTAAATATAAGCTTGACTACAGGTTTTTATTGGAGACATAAATTAATGGATGCTATGTGTGAAAATAATAAAGTAGAAAAATTAAGTGATTATGTACATATATTAACTGATAAAATTCAAGAAAATCATAAAGGCTCTAGAGGTGACCATAGTGATGCTGGACATTTATGGATAGCTACAGCTAAAGGAGGCATGGATAAAATTATTTCTGAACCTATTTCAAAAAATCTATGGAGCAATAGGAGTTTTGCTGAAAAAATATACAACAAAATTGATAGAAAATCATTTATCAAAGCATATCAAAATAGATATGTGTGTGTTATGGCTGAAAAACATAATAAGAGTCTTAAAGGTTATATAAAAGATGTTAAAGATAGAAGCGTAGAAAACTATATGAATATGTATCATAGATGGTTTGCTGGATTTAGAGGGATTGCAACTAAATATATAAAAGAATATTTAAATTGGTATATGATGTTTTATAGAGAGAAAAAATATTATTGTTTTGGCTATATAAGAGAAATTGTAAAGGTGAAAAAATATATTAGAACTTATGAGATTGGTAAATAGGGGGAATGTCTAAAATAATAACAACATTTATTTGAAACAGATTATTAGGATAAAATCGCAAATATAATGTGAAGAGAAGTGACAGAAGCGGGCTTTTGTAGTAAGATAATTTTGAAAAAGTTAAAAATGGGGGGAAAATATAATGAAGAAGAAACTAGCGTTAATCTTAACTGCACTATTTGCAGCAGCACTATTTATAGCTTGTGGAAAAACTGAAGAAACAGTAGCCACTAAAGAGGTAAAAGTAGTAGTTCCTGATGGAATACCTGCAATAGCTTCAGCTAAGTTAATTAAAGAAAATGAAGAAGTAAAAAAAGGTTACAATATAGAATATTCAATAGAATCAGCTCCTGAAAACATAGTTTCAGAAGTTTTAAAAGGAGAAGCTGATATTGCAATAGTACCATCAAATGTTGCAGCAACTCAGTATAACAAAAATTCAGGATTTTGTATAGCAGGAACTGTTGGATGGGGATCAATGTACTTAGTTTCAACAGATGGAGAAAAGAAGATAGAAGAACTTAAAAATCAAGAAGTATATAACATAGGAAAAGGTCTTACACCAGATTTAATAGTAAGATCATTATTAAAAGATAATAATGTAAATGCTGATACAGATGTTAACTTTTCATATGTAAGTGGAGTAACAGAACTTGCTCCATTAGTTATAGCAGGTAAAACAAAATATGCTGTAATGCCAGAACCTGCAGTATCTCAAGTTTTAGCAAAAAATAATAAGGCTAAGATAATTGCAAATTTAAATGAAGAGTGGAAAAAAATTAATAGCTCTGAGTATGGATATCCTCAATCAACAGTAATAGTTAAAAAAGAACTTATTAAAGAAGATAAAGAATTTGTAGAGAAGTTTCTAAATAAACTAAAAGAAAGCTGTGATTTTGCAGCAGAAAAAAATAGCGAATTACCTGACTATTGTCAAACAATTGGAGTATCAACAAATAAATCAGTTATTTTAACATCAATGGAGAGAGCAAATATTAACTATACACCAATTAAAGATTGTTATGAAGAATACAACACATACTTTAACAAATTAAAAGAACTAGATGCTTCAACTATAGGAGGAAAGGTTCCTGATGAAGAAATATTTATGGAAAAATAAAAAATATGAGATAATATCAGTTTTTCTAATTCTAATTCTTTGGGAAATAGCAGCTATAAAAATAAATAATGAAATATATATACCAAGGATTGAAGAAGTATTAAAATCTATATTATCAATAATACAGGGACAAAACTTCAAGTGGAATTTATTAAGCAGTATATATAGAACAGTAATAAGCTTTTTATCAGCATATATTCTTGCAGTGATTTTAGGGGTACTATCATTGATGTACCCCGTTTTTAAAAGCTTTTTTAAACAAATAAATTCTGTAGGAAAAACAATTCCAACCATGGTATTGGTGGTACTGGCTCTAGTTTGGTTTGACAAAAATAAGGCACCATTTGTAGTGGGATTTGCAATAGTATTTCCTATATTATATGAAGGCGTTGTTACTGCACTTAATAATGTAGATAAAAACATAATGGAAATGTGCAAAATATATAATGTTTCAACTAAAGAAAAGATAAAGAAAATATATTATCCATCAATAAAGTTTTATACTTCAGGAATATTTGTATCAACTTTTTCTTTAGCATTTAAAGTAGTAGTAGCTGGAGAGGTTCATGGACAGCCAAAGTTTGGTGTTGGTGCTGCTATTCAGCTTGAAAAAATGAACTTTAATATAACAGGAATTTTTGCTTGGATTATATTAATAGCTTTAATGTCAATTGTTTTAGATAAAGTAAATAAAGTATTTTTAAAAAGGTCAGACAGGTGGAAAGATGAAAATAGAAATTAAAGATTTAAGCAAGAGCTATGAAGGCAGGCAAATATTTAAAGATTTTTCTTTAACTCTAGAAAGTAAAAAAGTGAATTCAATTATAGGAGCATCAGGAGGAGGGAAAAGTACTCTTCTTAATATAATTGCAGGGCTTTTAGAGAAGGATTCAGGACGTATATTAGGAGTAAATGAAGAGGATATAAGTTATATATTTCAAGAGGACAGGCTACTGAAGTGGCTTACTGTAAGAGAAAATATTGAGATTTTTATATATAACTACTATTCAAGAAAAGAGGCAGAAAAAGTTATAGATAAAATATTTACAATTCTCAATATAAAAGATACACTAAATGAATATCCATCAAAATTAAGCGGGGGAATGAGGCAGAGGGTAAATATTGCAAGGGCCCTTATAAAACCTTCAAAAGTAATCTTAATGGATGAGCCCTTTAAATCCCTTGATTATAAGACAAAATACCTTATAATTAAAGAGCTTAAGGTAATCTTTGAGAAGGAGGACAGGTTAGTTCTATTTGTTACCCATGATGTTGATGAAGCAATATTTATGGAAGGAAACATTTATGTACTAGGTGGAAGACCTTTTGAGATAAAGGGAGTTTTTAAAGAGCATTTAGAACAAAATAAGAAAAAAATTATAGAACTTATTTAAGAAAACAAAAGGAGGAAAAGATGTTTAAGAAATTTATTAAATTTTATAAACCATATAAAAAATTATTCATCATAGATTTAATAGCAGCACTTATTGCAGCAGCCTGTGATCTTGTTTATCCTATGATGACTAGGGAATTAGTAAATAATTCAATACCAGATATGAATATTAGAATGTTAAAAGTATTCGCAGTTACTTTAATGATATTATTTATAATTAAAGCACTATGTGGCTACTTCATGCAATATTGGGGACATGTTGTAGGGGTTAGGATGCAGGGGGATATGAGAAGAGAGATTTTTAGTCATCTTCAAAGACTTCCTAATAAGTATTTTGATAACAATAAAACAGGGGACATAATGTCTAGGATAATAAATGATCTTCTAGAAATATCAGAACTTGCTCATCATGGGCCTGAGGATTTATTTATTTCAATAGTAATGCTTTTAGGATCTTTTATTGTATTATGTACAATTAATGTTCCTCTTACATTAATAATATTTGCCTGTGTTCCTATAATAGTGATTTTTACAATGATTCAAAGAAAAAGAATGAATGATGCATTCTTAAAAACAAGAGTTAAAACGGGAGTTGTTAATGCAGAACTTGAAAATAGCATTTCAGGAATAAGAATTTCAAAGGCTTTTGTTTCTCATGAATTTGAAGAATCAAAGTTTGAAAAAGGAAACAAGGATTTTATAAAAGCCAGGGAAGAAGCTTATAAGGTTATGGCTGAGTATTTTTCAGGTGCAAATTTCTCTATAGATATTTTAAATTATGTAGTTTTAATAGTAGGTGGAATATTTACTTTTAATGGCGCTATAAGTATAGGTGATTTCTTTGCTTATGTCCTATATATTAAGATTTTTATTGATCCTATTAAGAAGCTTATAAACTTTATGGAACAGTTCCAAAGTGGAATGACTGGTTTTAAGAGATATATGGAAATAATTAATGAAGATCAGGAAAAAGAGAAGGAAGATGCAGCTGCTCTTGAAGATGTTAAAGGAAAGGTAAGCTTTAAGAATGTATCTTTCAGTTATGAAGGCAAGGAAGTTTTAAATAATATATCAATTGATATTGAACCTGGAAAAACATTAGCTTTAGTTGGTCCTTCAGGTGGAGGTAAGTCAACTTTCTGTAATCTTATTCCTAGGTTCTATGATGTGGACAAGGGTCATATATTAATTGATGATAAAGATATTTTAGATGTTACTATAAGTTCTTTAAGAAAAAATATAGGTATTGTTCAGCAGGAAGTTTTCTTATTTACTGGTACTATAAAGGATAATATTAGGTATGGTAAGTTTGATGCAAGTGATGAGGAAATTATTGAAGCTGCGAAATCAGCTAATATTCATGAGTTTATTATGGGTCTTGAAGATGGATATGATACATACATAGGTGAGAGAGGGGTTAAATTATCAGGCGGCCAAAAGCAGAGAATATCAATAGCAAGGGTATTTTTAAAGAACCCTCCAATTCTTATATTAGATGAAGCAACTTCTGCCCTAGATAATACAACTGAGTATTATATTAAGAAGTCTTTAGATGATTTAAGTAAGAATAGAACAACTATTGTAGTTGCTCATAGATTATCTACTATAAAGAATGCAGATGAGATTGTTGTTTTAACTGATAATGGAATTGAAGAACGTGGAACTCATGAAGAGTTGATGAATATGAAGGGTATTTATAATAAACTTAATAGTTTTAACTACAATTAAATTAACAATATACATAAAAAGACAAGTGTAATATTGATAAATCATCAATATTACACTTGTTTTAATATTAAAATAAAAAAAGATTAAAAATGGCTAAAGTAAAATCGAAACAGGTCGAAATTAATAGTGTAAGCTTACAAAAGAATTTTATAAGAAATTTTAAGTGAACAAAAGAGAATATGGCAAGGATGCCGTGTCTTAAATCAAGGAGGAAAAACAAATGATAATCAATCATAATATGATGGCAGCTAATGCCTTAAGAAATTCATCAATAAACCAAGGAGCTGCTTCTAAGTCAATGGAAAAATTAAGCTCAGGTTTAAGAATAAACAGAGCTGGAGATGATGCTGCAGGTCTTTCAATTTCAGAAAAGATGAGAGCACAAATCAGAGGTTTAGAACAAGCTTCAACAAATGCTCAAGATGGTATTTCATTAATCCAAACAGCAGAAGGTGCTTTAAATGAAACTCACAACATTCTTCAAAGAATGAGAGAATTATCTGTGCAAGCTTCTAACGATACAAATATAGATACAGATAGAGCAGCTATCCAAGAAGAAATGGACGCTTTAGGAGAAGAAATAACAAGAATTGCTAAGGATACAGAATTCAATAAGCAATCATTATTAGATGGTGGTTTCAACGGAAGCTTCCAAATAGGAGCTAATGAAAGCCAATCAATAAAATTAGGTATAGATAAGATGGATTCTGCAAGTTTAGGTTTAACTTCAGGTATAGTTGTTAAAGAAAGTCAACCTATAGCAGCAGATAAATTAGCTGATGGAATATACACTATAGAGGGTGATAAGTTATTAGATAGTAAAGGAAATCAAGTAGGTACTTTAACCAAAGGTGATAATAAGATAACGGCTAATGGTGAAGATGTTCAGTTTGGTACTGCAAAGATTAATGATAAGGCTACAGTAACAGTTAAAGATGGACAAATGACTATTGAAAATACATTTCCTGCTGCCAAGCAAGATGACCTTAAAAAATTAGCGGCTGGTACTTATACAGTAACTGCGAACAATGTTTTAAAAGATGGTGAATTGATAGGAGAATTTAATGGTGGTACTATAACACTTAAAGATGGTACAACATTAGATAAAGATGCTTTAGGATTTAAAGAGGATATTAAAGCTGGTGATGAATTTACAATTAAAGGTATAGATATTGCTGATTCTAAGAAAGCAACTGCATCAATAACTCAAATTAACAATGCTATAGAAAAAGTTTCTACTCAAAGATCTCAATTAGGGGCTGTTCAAAATAGATTAGAACACACAATTTCTAACTTAGATACTTCATCAGAAAACTTAACTTCAGCTGAATCAAGAATAAGAGATGTAAACATGGCTAAGGAAATGTCTACATTCTCAAAGAACAACATATTACAACAAGCTGCTCAAGCTATGCTTTCTCAAGCAAACCAACAACCACAAAACGTTCTTCAATTATTAAGATAATTTTAGAATTAATAGGTATAAGGGCAACCTCCAATTTTGGAGGTTGTTTTTTTAAGTCAAGGAGGAATAAGTAATGATAATTACTCATAATATGATGGCGGCTAATGCAATAAGAAATTCATCAATAAATCAAGGATCATCTGCTAAATCAATGAAAAAGTTAAGTTCTGGTTCGAAGATAAATAGTGCTTCTGATAATGCTGCAGGCCTTTCTATTTCAGAAAAGATGAGAGCTCAGATTAGAGGCTTAGAAAAATCTTCTACAAATGCTGAAGATGGCATTTCATTAATTCAAACAGCAGAAGGTGCTTTAGAAGAAACTCATAATCTTCTTCAAAGAATGAGAGAATTAGCTGTGCAGGCTGCAAATGATACTAATATAGATACAGATAGAGATGCTATTCAAGAGGAAATGGATGCTTTAGGAGAAGAAATTACAAGAATCTCTAAAGATACAGAATTTAATAAACAAACATTATTAAATGGTGATTTTAATGGAAGTTTTCAAATAGGAGCTAATGAACGCCAGTCAATTTCATTATCAATAGATAAAATGGATTCAGCAAATTTAGGATTAACTTCAGCTATACATGTTGTAGAAGTAATAGATATGCCAGGATTAGCAGATGGGATTTATACAATAGATGGACCAAAATTACTTGATACTAAAAGTAATGAAGTAGGAACAATAATTGAAACCCAAAGTAAGGTAACTGTTAATGGTCAAAATAATCCAGTAATCTTTAATGCTACAGCTCTTAAAAGTGGTGGAGAAATTATAGTTAAAAATGGAAAGGCTACAGTTAAAAATCCTATAGATGCATCAATTTCAGATAAATTTCCTGCAGGAACCTATAGTATTAAAGGAAATAGTTTATTAAAAGATGGTCAGCTATCAGGCAGCTTTAATCCTCAAAGCAATAAAGTGAAATTAGAGAATGGTTTAGAGTTAACAGGCTTTGATTTAGCATTTAAAAGAGATTTACAAGATGGAGATTCCTTTGAAATTAGGGGCGTAGATATTGGTGATTATGAAAAAGCAAGTGCATCAGTTACTCAAATTAATAATGCTATAGAAAAAGTTTCTACTCAAAGATCTAAATTAGGGGCGTTTCAAAATAGATTAGAGCATACGATTTCTAATTTAGATACTTCATCAGAAAACTTAACTTCAGCAGAATCAAGAATAAGAGATGTAAACATGGCTAAGGAAATGTCTACATTCTCAAAGAACAATATACTGCAACAAGCAGCACAGGCTATGATTGCTCAGGCAAACCAACAACCACAAAACGTTCTTCAATTATTAAGATAATTTTAGAATTAAAAATTTAACTGATGGAGATACTATATATTTGTATTCAGCAATGTTAGAAGGTGAAATTAATTTTCATTTGATTGACAACATAATATATGGGTTGTACAATAAGAAAAAATGAAACCTATTATGGTATTTTAGGAGGAATAAAAATGTTAAAACATATAAATCAAAGTGAATTTCAAAGCGAAGTATTAGATAATGCAGGAGTTGTTGTTGTAGACTTCTATGCTGACTGGTGTGGACCTTGCAAAATGCTTGCACCTATTTTAGAAGAAGTTCAAGAAGAATTATCTGAAGTTAAGATAGTTAAGGTAAATGTGGATGAAAATCCTGATATAGCTAATAAGTATGGTATTGCAAGCATTCCAACAGTAAAGATTTTTAAAGCTGGTGCTGATGTTAATACTAAAGTAGGATTCATGCCAAAGGAAATGTTGAAAGAATCTATAGAAGAGGTTTTATAAGATGGCAGATAGAGTAGATA
>CAKVFO010000088.1 GCA_934746785.1 uncultured Clostridium sp.
GTTAAGGAGAGCTATGGTTCAACTATTTTAATAAAGTTTATGGAGCAGAGAATGTTGAATGGACCTCTAAAGTTTTTGAAGGTAACTGAGGAAAACCAACAGGAGAATATAGAAAAATACCTAGTGGAGATTTTTCTTTTTATAAAACACTATATGATTCTTCTAAAATCAGTGATAATGAAATTGTTCCCTTAAGCAAAGAAGCTATGAGAAATGGAATAATAAATAAAAGGTGAAACAACTTATAAAGGAAAAATAATATGAGCAGAGAATTAGATGGAGTTAAATCAAGCTTGATAAAGGCAAAACTTCCAAGAGGACAGGCCATGGATTTAATTAGTATATTAATTACCTAAAAGCAGCATGTGAGTATTATGTAAAAAATATTCCAGAAGATAAGGAAGAAGTTGAAAATTTATTTGCTGGAATTAAAGATACTTATAATATAAAGTAAAAAATAAGAGTTATGATAGATAAAAGGTGCTTGTCCTAAATGATAGGATAAGACTTTTTTAAATTAATCTAATTCAAATTTAGTAACAGCTTTTTGAGTAAGCTGGGCACCAGATTCATTCTTAGCTAAGAAAATATTCTTAGAAATTATGGTATCCATAAGAGCTGTTACTGAAGGAGAATGTTGTAAAGGCATTAGAATTTGAAATAGAAGAATAAGACTCTGTTTTCCAACCGTTTCAGAGATTAGGACAAGCTCAAGGACAGCTATATCAATGTATAGGAAGATTTTTACCAGTGTTTTTTAAACTTAGGCACTTCGGTTGGAAAAAATATTGAGAAATGACTGTATATCTTGGGCTGAAAGGTGTATAATAATTAAAGAATGGCTTAAAAAC
Source organism: uncultured Clostridium sp. (assembly GCA_934746785.1). Lineage (GTDB taxonomy): Bacteria > Bacillota > Clostridia > Clostridiales > Clostridiaceae > Clostridium. Next base: position 852 of record CAKVFO010000088.1, read on the forward strand.
TAGGGTTTAACATTAACAAGAGTTGTATTTAAATTAAAAAATCACTCCTATTTATTTTCCAACTTCTCTTTGTTTAACATTAACAAGAGTTGTATTTAAATATATCGTAACTACTTGCTAAGTAAATAGAATAACGTTTAACATTAACAAGAGTTGTATTTAAATAATTGAGAAAAGTCTCTTTTGAAAGTAAATTTTTAGTTTAACATTAACAAGAGTTGTATTTAAATCTATATCCTACTCCATTAGGATTTAGTAATTTTTTATGTTTAACATTAACAAGAGTTGTATTTAAATGGTGATAACATAGAAGCTTACATAGAAGAAGATGAGTTTAACATTAACAAGAGTTGTATTTAAATTAGAGTAAAAAATATTGATGTTGAGTATAAGAATGTTTAACATTAACAAGAGTTGTATTTAAATACTTATTAGGTATGGAAACTAAAGCAAGAGTTCAAGTTTAACATTAACAAGAGTTGTATTTAAATGAAAGACCACAGACAAGGATGCACTACCAAATACGTTTAACATTAACAAGAGTTGTATTTAAATTCAGTTGATACAAATTTTACTTTGTATCCGTTACACCGTTTAACATTAACAAGAGTTGTATTTAAATTTAGAAGAGCGATTTATTATATTTTTACCATTTATAGTTTAACATTAACAAGAGTTGTATTTAAATGCACTTGCTAGTTTCCTTTTAGGAAACTCTGGGTGACGTTTAACATTAACAAGAGTTGTATTTAAATTTATTTTTGTAATCTTCTTTTCCTGGCATATCTCCCCGGTTAACATTAACAAGAGTTGTATTTAAATAATTGAGGATTCTTATATTCTTCTTCATCTCTATAGTTTAACATTAACAAGAGTTGTATTTAAATATTTCTTCTTTTGTATTATGCCTGCTTTGCACTTCAGTTTAACATTAACAAGAGTTGTATTTAAATTCATTATTCATTACCTCTCTTCTTTCTTTTATCTCGTTTAACATTAACAAGAGTTGTATTTAAATGTATCTCCACCTAAACCTTGTAGTAAACTAGCACTAAGTTTAACATTAACAAGAGTTGTATTTAAATATTTCTTCTTTTGTATTATGCCTGCTTTGCACTTCAGTTTAACATTAACAAGAGTTGTATTTAAATCAGAACTTGAAAAATGCTTTTATACTAGCAATTTTTGTTTAACATTAACAAGAGTTGTATTTAAATTCTTCAAGCATACCATCTATAAATAATTTTGCTTCATGTTTAACATTAACAAAAGTTGTATCTAAATATCATATCACTAGCTTTACAGATAATGATTTAAGTATTTAAAAAAATGGATTTTTGGTATATCCAAGAAGAGGATATTATGAGGAAATTAGTTTTTTAACATTATTACAATATTTTCACAACACAAGGATAACTAAGTCTTTACATTGAAAGCCTATATTATATTTAAGAGTAAAATCATAAATGTATATTAGGGGGACTAATGCAGGGACTACAATAGCTGATAAAGTTCCTTCAGATGCTAATGTGGTTTTATATAATGATGAAGGGAATAATCATGGTGAGTGGGCTGATGTAGATACTGAATATGGTAATATTGTTCAATTAGTTAATTAACTCCAGCTATTAAAAAAGATCCAAGTAATGATGGAGGATTTCCTAGTGGCCATACTAATGCTTCATACTTAACTGCCTATGGAATGGCTTATGCTGTGCCTGAAAGATATCAGGAAATGCTTACTAGGGCTTCAGAGCTTGGGAATAATAGAATAGCTGCTGGCATGCATTCATGTTTAGATGTTATGGGTGGCAGAGTTATGTCTACAGCAATTGCAGCATCAGTATTAAATAACCCAGAATATGCAAAGCTTAAGGAAAAGGCTAAAGCAGATGGTTATGGTGATTCTAAGTTTAGTAAGGTTACTATTAATGGATTAGATAAGGATAGCAAGGCAAAAGTAGTGTATGGTAAAGAAGGTTTAGTATTAACTGATGAGGAAAGTTTAGGTGATAAAGATACTAGTAATGATGCTGCTGCAGCTGATGGAAATGACATAAATAATAAGGATGCATTTAAGTAAAATGTATGAAGAACAATTAAGTGAAGGAGAAGATTATAGTGATGAAAAAGATATGCTGGTAGCATGGATTGAATTTTTAAAAAATCCAGAGGAGAGAGCTTTATATCTATCCTCCAATTTTGATTTTAGAACCTTTTGACAGGCTTTAACAAAGTGGCTTCCTGCGCTGAAAAGCGTGGCGTCAGCAACTTTGAAAGGATTTGTATGGCTGGTTCTTTATTTGAAGTTAATAAGGCTTGGGAAGTCTAAAAGAAAAGGCGCTTGTCCTAAAATGGGATAATTAATAAAAACATTGAATAATTAAGATTTAAATCTAATAAAGTAAAAGTAGCAGGATAAATAATGTTTAAGAGTCAGATAATCTGAATATTCAATTTTACCATATAAGGGGAGAGGTTATATGAATAATTCATTAAAAGGTGTTACAGAAAGATTTCAACAAGAAGAAAAGTTTGATAAAGAAGCTCTTGTAGACTTAATTAATATTTATATGAGTAATGGCAAATTTAAGAAAATGTTAGGATGGATTAAAGATAAAACCTTTGAAGGTGAAGAGTTTTATGGAATAATGTATCCTGATGAGTATGAAAAAGGGGAAGAAGGGTACTTCGGAGAAGGCAGAGTACTTGTATATGTGGGAAATGATGATTTGGAAAATAAAGATCAAGTAGTAAGTTATAATGAGTTATACAGTTACCTAAGAACAGCAGGTGACTATTATATAGAAAATATTCCAGAGGATAAAGAAGAAGTTGAAAATTTACTTACTATAATTAGAGTTCGTTATGATGTAAATTAAAGTTCTAATATAAGAGGGGCTTGTCCTGATGCCATTAATCTAAGGCAGGCTGGTTATGGCGCATTTACTACAGATGTAACAGTTAATTAAAGAAGGTAGTGGAAAAGGAAGAAGAGTTTCTATATTTGATAAGGACATAGAGATGGGCCCAGATACTATGAATACAGTGCTTATTCCTCTTAAAAACTTTTTGAAGAATCATACTGAAATGTGGGTGGATAGATTAAATGAAGATAAGCTTCCATATTCAAAAAATATTAATGCAAAGTTAAGTATAACTATTGGAAATTTTACATTGGTTCCTGCTTATCTTAATCCTTCTCGTGGAACATCAAATTATGTGGAGGACTATTGGGATTTAACTTTGAAGTACTTGAGTAAGTATGGTTATAGAGAAATTAGATATCCTGAGAATTGGAAGTCTATGAGTAAGGAGCATCTTTGTTTTGATAAGATGTATGATAGTAAGAAGGGGGAGAAGGATTTATTTAGTGATAGGTATGAAACTTTCTTGAAGAATGTATGCAGGTTTATTAGGAGAAGAAGTTTATTTATGGCAGCTATGCTTAAGTTAGCTGTTGAACATGAGAAGTTGTATAAGGATTTGATGGAGAGAATTTGTGTGGATGAGGTTATTAATGGGTATAAGGAAGTTTTTGAGTTTTTAACAAAGGCAGAGAATGAGCTGAGGGAAGAGGAGATAGAACTGTTTAATAGGACTTATGATAGGATTAAGAAGATTAAATGAGACTTTATTTTAAGTCTCATTTTTTAATGTATAGGAAATTCAAAACTTTTTTTGAGAGCGAGCACTGATTATAACTGGCTTTCTGATATGTAAGTTGTCCAATACGTTGAAAAGAAAAAATTATACTATCCTCCCATTTTGCTTTTAGAACCTTTTGACAGGCTGTGACAAAGTGGCTCCTGTGCTAAAAGCGTAGCCTCAGTCACTTTGTACTAGATTTAATTTACTAATAAAGATTAAAGTATAATATGCGAATAATAGATTATAAAAATAATTATATGGCTGTAATTAAAGATACGTATGAGAATCTTACTTATATAAAAAATATATGTTATATGGTAAAATAATCATTATAAGAATTACAGTATTTATTAAATGTCATTAATAATGTATATAAACTTGGAGGATGGGTAAAACGTGGGTAAAAATATTTTTGAATATTTAGAAAAAGATTATAGATACCTTAATAATTTCGTGAAAGAGATAGATAATAATTTATTTAAATCGCCTCATACATCAATTATGAAAGGTAGAATATTTGTTGAAAATCTTACTCAAGAAATAGCAAAACTTGAGGGGTATGGTTTAATGGTTAATTTAACTCAAGCAGAAAGACTTATGAAGTTAGAGGCTGATGATGTATTAACGGATAACATTGATAGAGCTTTTAATACAGTAAGAAGAATTGGAAATCAAGCAGCGCATTCAAATATAGAAGGAGAATTGGAAGCAGCATTAAGAGTCCACAGAAATGTATATGATATTACAAACTGGTTCATATCTGTATATTTAGATCCGAGTTTTGAAGCTGAACCATATACAAATCCAATGCCTTCACAAGAAAGTTCAGCAGCTTTAGATAAAGAATCTATAATTGAGATAGTAAAAGCAACCTTAGGAAATATGGACAATAAAACAGAAGGTATACCTGATAAGAATAAAGAAGCAAATTTAGATAGCGATAGAGTAAAGGAAATTGAAGAGGCATATACAGACTTAGCCATTGAATCAATTTTTGATGATCAGCCAGATAAAAAATGTATTATTCAAGAGTTATCAAAACTTAAAGAGTCATCTAAAGAAGCAGTTGAAAACTTAGGAGAATTTAGTCCATTTAAAAATTATATGCATATTGTAAGAGATACGCAGAAAAGCTTGGAGGATTTAATTGTTAAATCACATGAATCTAATAAAGCTCAGCTTATCTTAGTATGTGGTAGTGTAGGAGATGGTAAATCTCATGTTATTTCATATTGTAAAAATAAATACAAAGATATAATGGAAGATTTCTATTTACATAATGATGCTACAGAAAGTTTAGAACCTAATAAGACTTCAATGGATACTTTAAATGAAGTTCTAGATGACTTTAGTGATGAGAAAATAGATATAAGCAATAAAAAGCTTATTTTAGCTATTAACTTAGGAACTTTAACTAACTTTATAGATTCTCAGTATGGAGAAAGATTTACAAAGCTTAAAGAGTTTGTAGAAGATAAAAAGATACTTGAAAACAGTATTGAAGATAGTGAATTTGATGAAGAAAGTTCTTTCCAATATGTAAACTTTAGTGATTATCACTTATTTACTTTAAAAAATGGTAAAGTATCTTCAGAATATATAAAATCAATGATTCAAAGAATTACAAGATCACATGAAACTAAAGGGATAGAAAATAACATATTTTATAAATCTTATGATAAGAATTGCTGTAAGTGCGAAAACTGTGACTGTTGTCCAATAAAAGCTAATTTTGAATTCTTATCTCAAGATAATGTACAAGATTCAGTAGTAGATTTATTAGTTCAATGTATAGTTAAGAATAAGATAATAATTTCAACAAGAGCTTTATTAAACCTTATGTATGAACTTATTGTTCCAAGAGCTTATATAGATGTAAATTCACCAACTTTTAAAAGTGAAATAAAGAAGTTAAATAATCAAAAATATATTAAGTCATTAATGCCTAATATTATTTTTGATCATAAGGAACTTTCATTTATATTTGAATCTTTGAATACTATTGATCCATTAAATATAAGAAATGAAAAAGTAGATGATTTTATTATAGATTTCAACAATGCTTCTAATATAATGGAGTACTTTAAAGACTATATTGATTTCCCAAGAAATTACTTAGCTAAGGTGAAAGATATAGATTTTAATGAGACTCAGGATAAAAATATAAGATATGAGTTATTAAGACTATTTATAAGAAGCTATTATATGTGCAGCAAGAATGAGTTATTCTCTTTAAGAGATGAAGATTATGATGATTATATGAGTGCTCTTTTCTATTGGAATAGAGGGGATAAGCTTAAGTTAAAGAAGGTTTATAACAATGTTAAGGAAGGTATTATAAACTGGAATGGTGAAGCTGAAAAAGACCATATAAATATATTCTTAGGTAAAAATCAGTTAAAGTACAAAGTAAGTGAAAGAATTGATATTAAAGCAGACCTAAATAATCTTCCTAAAAATGATGAAGATGATTTAAAGAAATTTATTGGAACTTTAAAACTTAAATATAAAGGAAATAACAGCGAGCAATCTTATGAAATAGATGTTGATTATAAGTTATATAAGCTGTTAGTACAAGTTAATAATGGGTATAGACCTAATAAGAAGGACAAGAATTACTTTATTAACTTTATAGAGTTTATAAATAAGGTTGTAGAGACTGGTTCCCAAAATGAAGAACTTATATTTATGGAAAAGAATAAAGAAGAAAATAAAAAGTTTAAGTTAGAATTTGATGAAGAATTTGAAACTTATAGATTTGTGGAGATTTAGGTTATGAGTGAAGAAATATTATATAAATTAGATTTAGATGGAATTAGAGAAGATTTTAAGTTTAATGAAAAGTTAAAACATTGCCAAGGAAATAATTTCAAAATGCTTCCTTATGCTGCTAATGAAAAGAACATATTTACAGACTTTGATGGTGTTACGGGAGCACTTTCAAGATACATGTGTGATGTAGAATTAAAGGATGAATTTAATGCAAATGAATTTATAGCAACTGTTGTAGAAGAAATAGGAGAATTTGAAGGTACAAACAGTGAAGAATCCTTTAAGAATATAGTTAAAAGTATGTTTTTAAGCAACAATAGACTCGTTGATTTTGATATTAAAACTATTAATTATATATCAGCAGATAGTGCTGAAGAAAAAATGGCTAAATTCTTATATTCTATATTTATAGATGATGAAATCAGGGAAGTAGTAGAAAAAAACTATAATGAAGATATGGATAATATCTTATATAAACTTGTTTTAAGAGCACTTCCTGCTTTAAATGAAAAGAAAGCAAAGGATGAAGGATATAAAGATTATCTGCCTTTTGTAAGTGAATTATTTAAAAAGGATTTTAAGTTTTTAATAAGTAATCATGACTTATACAAAACATCTTTAAAGAGATTTTTAGAATATTATTATTTCTTTTATGTTTCTCAGCTTACAACAAAACTTTCTAAGTTTGAAAAAGCTGATTTAAGTAAACCTGATAAACTTTATTTTACTTTAGGATGGGAAAGTTTATCTAAGAATAGAACATCTTATATATATGGATGGGAAAAGCTTAAGGGAGAAGCAGAATTTTTATTTGCTCATGCTATAGCACTAGAGTTTTTAAATCATCATAATTTAGATAAACAGTTAACTTATGTAGATTTATTTAATGTTTTTAATGAAGGAAATGAAGAAGAAATTCATGAAAATATAGAAACGATATGCAGTGAATATATTGAAAGAAGACAAGAAGGTATTGTTTGGGATGAATTTAAGGTGACAGCAGAAAGCAGCGGAAATAAAGCCTTTGATTCAGCACGTAAGCTATATGAAGCAGTAAACTTCCAGTTTCAAGGAAAGACATCTACAAGAACAAGAGCTAAGGATGCCTATAGAAATTGGTTTATAAGATTTGTTCAAGATAACTTTGGAAAGAGAAGAGGTTCATTAGGTTACTGTTTAAACTTAAATGAAGAGGATATTATTCTTTTAACTAAGTTATGTATTAACAATAAGGAAAGATTAAAACTAAATCTTTTATTTGATGAATTCGAGAAGAGAGGTATTTCCTTTGACAGGGATTCTAAAATGAAGATAGTACAATTATATGAGAAATTAAATCTTATAGAAAAGAAATCAGATAGTGGGGATGCACAATATGTTAGATCAATTTTATAGTTATTTATCAGAGAAAATAGTAAACTTTTTTATAGTAAATTCATTAGAAAGTGGTTCTAAATATAATATTCAATTTGAAAAAGAAAGCGAAGTAAGAGACCTTTATGAAGCTCTTAAACACAATGATAGATATAAAGAATTTGAATATAGAGACTTAAATGGGGAAGTGAAGTATAAATCTTATAGCTTACACTTTGCTAATAGAGAACTAATTGTAGCATCCACTATTGATAATGTACAGCCAGATTTCCTAACAAGACTTAGAAATATGGTTGGTGTTGAAGATGGATATAAGGACAAAGCAATACTTTTTATACATAATACTACCTTAGATAGTATCATGGGAGGAACTGAATCTTTTTCAAAAGAAGGAATGCCTTTTAATACAAATTCAATTCAAAAAGATATAAAAACTAAGTTAGCTAATTCTAATTTTTCAGAAATAGATAAGGCAATAATAGACCTTGAACTTGAAAAGAAGAAAGATGAATTCTTTGGCGATAATGTATCTATATTTGAATATGAATATTTACTTGCTACTTTAAATAGTACATGTATTGAAAAAGATGCTTATGAAAACTTTGGGTTATTCTATGATAGCAAGTTAAAGGATTTTGAAGGAACTCAATTAAAGAAAAGATTAAAAGAAAACTCCTTAAACTTTAGCAAAATAGATGAAATTCATAAGTACGGTAATCCAGAAACTCAGCTTGAAAAGTTCTTAGATGATAAGGGAGTAGATAAGCTTAAAGGTGAAGAATGGAAAGCTGTAGATTATAAGGATGTATATAAATCTATAAGTATTAAAAAGGAAACAAAGGTTTTAGAGTATAGAGAATGTTCTGAGGAATGGGATAAAGAAGAAGGAAAGAGCAAGGCTAAATCTAGAACTAGAAATGTTATTGTCTTTAATGAAGAAAATAAAGAAGACTTAGAGGTAGAATTCTATTTTGATGATACAGTACGTAAGGAATATCTTAAAATAATGGAAGGTAACTGTGAAGCTGTAACTTCAGGTAAAAAGATTACTGTTAAGTTAAAGTATTATACAGGGGAAGGAAACTTCTATAGAGTTCAATACAAAGACAAGAGTGCAAAGTTTGAGTTTAAAATTGCAGCAGTAGGCTTTAATGAAAGGTATTTAGAAAGCATAAAGACAAAGTACTCAATAGTTTCAAGAAAGAGAGATGGATATATTGCAATTAACAGTAATGATGAAACTGTAGTATTTAATGAATTTGCATCAGAAAATGTAACTAAAGAAATAATTAATAATTATGAAGTAGTTGAAATTGGTGAAGATGAAAAAGTTACTTTAAAAGTAAGCGATACTTTTGATTATGAAGATGACAGCGATTTAATAAGATTTAAAGTTAATATAAATGAAAATATAGTTCCTTTTGTAATAGCTGGAACAAGTGAAAAGATAGCACCTATTGAAGGTATTAAGGTTTGGAACTTAAAGAGAGAAAAGAAATGTGATTTCAAATTCATAGGTGAAAACAAGTTACAACATGGTACTAAAGAATATTTTGCAAGAGATGAGTTTAGAAAGAATCTTCAATTAGAAAAACAGCTTATTGATATGGAAGGAATAAGCTTTATAGAAAGTGCTGATGGTTTAGAAAGTATAGATTTAGAGGTAAGTCAAAATGTTAAAGATGCTTACAATAATATAATAAGATACTTTATGCTGTCAAGAAAGATTCCAAGTTTAACTTACTTAAATGACGAGCTTGCTAATTTATATAAAGACTTTATAAAGGTTTATATTGAAGAATTAAATAAGATAAAAGAAGGTTCTTATTTAACTAAAGAGCAGAAAAACCTTTTTAAGATAGGAACTATTAAGAGATATATTGAAGATAGAGAATTATTATTTACACCTCTTCATCCATTAAATATTGCTTATCAGCTTCATATAAATGAAAAAATCTCAAATGAGGAAATAGAAGAAGATATAATGAAGAAGTTTAACTCAACATATTTATTACCTTATGTATTAGGAGATGAGGATAAGCTATATATACCTATGGAACAGGTACATTCACCAGAATGGAAGTATTATGTAGATGAAAAACTTCCAAGATATAAGAGTTCAAGAGACTTTGTATCTAAGCTGGTAAATGAAAAGATAGAAGAATTTGTAGATCACTTTAAATATCTATTTAATATGGGAGGCAATGCTCCAATTAAAATTAACTTAATTAATACTGGAGATAGTAAAGAAATTTTACAAGGGATCTTTAAGTATTATGTAAAACAGCTTAAGAGTAAGAAAACTATTTTACCTATAGAAGTATGTATTTATTCGAATAAGAATATAACTAATGCCTTTGAAGAAGTTGCTTTTAATGATGATATTAAGGATCTAAAGGAAAACTATAGATTAGATTTAAATGTAGAAAATATGTCTGAAGAGGATGTATTAGATTTATATAGAGAAAAGGTTCATTTCTATACTAAGAATATGGAAGAAGGGGTAGAATATGCTCATATAACATTCTTAGAAATGGCTAATGATGTTAAGACTATAACTTCAAAGATGACTGATATACCATCAGGTATAATTTTAGATGGTATGGTTTCAGGAGTTCCTTCAGTATTCTTAGGGGATTCTTATAGAACAGGGTTTGGAATTAAATATGCTAATACAGAAACTGACTTGATGAAAGTTGCTTCTAAGTTAAATGCAGTAAATTCAGCAAGTAATGGTGAACCATATGACAGTCTTCAATGTAAGGCTATATCAGTTTCAAATAGAAGCAGAATGACTTTAGATGATATTTATAATGCAAGCCACTGGGTAACTTTCATAGATCCAAAGGTAGATTTAAACTTCTTTAAGAATGATCCAGAAGCTAAGGACTTACTAATTATTCATTATAGTGATCAATACACAACAGCAGGCGGTTATGATGCTATAACAGTAACTAGAAAATCAGGCCCTTATCAAAAGGTAATTGAAGAGTTCTTAAGTAGAAAAGGTGTAGAAGATGCTAAGAAACATTCACCAGCAGTAATTAACATGTTTAATGCTATAAATGGAGACTGGTTATTAAGATTATTATCAACTAAATCTCATAAGCCAAAGGAAAAGATAAGCATTCTTTCAGCCATTAAATTAGCATTAGCTAAGTTTAAGAAGGACAATGTTATCTGGGTTCCTATATCTTTAGAAGAGGTATTAAGAGTATCAGGGGGAGCAGGTCTTAAGCAGAGTGAAGGATTTTTAACAGCTAAGAAACTTGGATTTGAAGGTTCTGCAAGTGATGATATATTGCTTATTGGTTTAGAAGAAAGAGAAGATAAGGTTTATGTAACTTATTATCCTATAGAAGTTAAGATTGGCGACAATGAAGCTGACGTAATTAATAAGGCAGTTAAGCAGGCTAAGGAAACTAAGAAGATATTTAAGGAAGTTTTTGAAGCTAAAGAAGGAAGTGAGCTTACAAGTACTCAAAAAGTATATAGAAACTTCTTAATGCAGCTTGTTATAACTAGTGCAGAAAAGCTTAATCTTTATAGTGTATGTAATGAAGAAAACTGGCAGACTGTTATTGACTCTGATTTAAGAAGAAAGCTTTTAAATGAAGAGTATGAAGTAAGTGATTACTTAAAGGATTCTATAGGTGAAGCAGGAGTTATTTCTTTCAAGAGAGATAATGTTTTTGAAACTGTTAAAAAGCAAGATGAAGTAATGATTATGGAAATGTCAGAAGATGATGGATTTAATTTTGTAACTAAGACTATAACTGAAATAAGAGGAGCTGTTAATGAAGCTATAATTGATGTTGATGTTATAGAAAATCCTAATGAAGATAAGATTGCAGAAGGTTCTCAAGAGTATGAGAGTAATAGTAGCGAAGTAGAGGAAACTACAGAAGATACTGAGGAAGCTCCAGAAGATGATCCTAAAGACATTGAGGATGAGAAGAAAGAAGATGTTCCTGAGGAAAAGTCAGAAGTTGAAGCAGCTGCTCAGTCAGGAAGTGGAGATATGAAAGTACTATTTGGTGAGAATCAAAGAAGTCATATGCCTATATACTGGTGTCCTAATGATACTAATAAGTTAATGCATACTAATACTGGTATTATAGGAACAATGGGAACAGGTAAAACTCAGTTTACTAAATCTATGGTTACTCAGATTTATAGAGAATCTAAGAATAATGTAGATGGAAAGAAAGTTGGAATATTAATCTTTGACTACAAGGGAGATTACAATAAGTCTAAACAAGACTTTATTGATGCAACAGATGCTAAGGTTTATGAACTATATCATTTACCTTTCAACCCATTAACAGTAGTTAAATCAGCTAATTCAAAACCAATGTTACCTCTTCATACTGCAAGTACTTTAAAGGAAACATTAGCAAATGCCTTTAACTTAGGGCCAAAGCAGGAAAATAAGCTTAAGGATTTAATTATGGAAGCTTATGAAAAAAGAGGTATTATTAAAAACTTACCTGATACATGGGAAAAGCCAGCTCCTACTTTAAAGGATGTATATGACGTTTATATGGATCATGAAGAGATTAAGAAGGATGATAGCTTATATGCAGCTTTCAGTAATTTAATTGATTTTGAAATATTTGAACCAGACTGCACTCAGACTAAGAGTTTATTTGAACTTATAGATGGAGTAACAGTTATAGATTTATCAGGATATGATCCAGGAGTTCAAAACCTTGTAGTAGCAATAACTTTAGATTTATTCTACTCACAGATGCAGGCATATGGGCATAGTAAGATTGATGGCAACTTAAGACAGCTTAATAAGATGGTTTTAGTTGATGAAGCTGATAATTTCTTAAGTAAGAATTTCTCTTCATTAAAGAAGATACTTAAGGAAGGTAGAGAGTTTGGAGTTGGAACTATTCTTTCTACACAGTTATTAAGCCATTTCTCTACTGGGGAAAATGAATATGCTAATTATATTTTAACTTGGGTTGTTCATAATGTGGCTGATTTAAGTAATAAGGATGTTAAGTATATCTTCAATACTCAGAGCAAGGGTGAAGAGGAGAATATTTATAGTAAGATTAAGAGTCTTAATAAGCATTATAGTATTGTTAAGATGGGAGATAGTGATAGAGCGTTATTTATGAAAGATAAGGCGTTCTGGGAATTGGATAAGTAAAGTTAATAGCTTATGTTGGAATAAAAAATTTTGACATAAGCTTATTTTTTATATAAGTTATAGATATATATAATCTTTTTTTTATTTGTTGGTTAATAATCGTGAATATAATTAGGAGATGTAGTAAAGTATAATTATACTAAAAAGGTGTCAGGGGGGAACTATATTGGCTATATGTATACCAGTGAACGATAATATTAGAAATGATGCAGAGAAAAAGGTACGTGATTTTATCGAAGATAATTTGGATAATAATTTTATTCTTTATCATAATTATGAAATAAATGGATTAGAGT
>CAKVFO010000089.1 GCA_934746785.1 uncultured Clostridium sp.
TTTTCACTAACATATCAATCATCTTTTGATCAGCTTTAGCTGAATACATAGCAGCTACTTCAGTTGCTCTTTCTTGGATTTCTTCTTGGCTAGCTTCTATATTTTCTTTTTCTGCTATTGCATTAAGAACTAAGTCAGCTCTTACTTTCTTATCAGCATTTTCTTTCATGTAATCTCTCATCTTATCCATGCTGCTTCCAGTGAATTCCATGTATTGTTCTAAAGTTAACCCTTGGTATTTTAATCTTTGTTCAAGATCTCTAACCATTACATCTATTTCTTTTTCTACCATTACTTCTGGTAAATCAATTTTAGAAGCTTCAACAGCTGCAGTAATTACGTCATTTTCGAATTCTTGTTCAGCTTTTTGAGTATTGTGTTCTTCTAAGTGTTTCTTAATATCTTCTTTTAATTCTGCTAAAGTTTCAAATTCTGATGCATCTTTTGCTAATTCATCATTTATTTCTGGAAGTTCCTTGAACTTGATTTCTTTAACTGTCACTTCAAAAGTAGCTTCTTTTCCGTTTAAGTCTTCTTTACCGTAGTTTTCTGGGAAAGTAACTTTAACTTCTTTGTTTTCTCCAGCAGCTAATCCTACTAATTGATCTTCGAAGTTATCGATGAATGATCCTGAACCTATTTCTAATGAATAATCAGTTCCTTCTCCACCTTCAAATGCAACTCCATCAATGAATCCTTTAAAGTCAATTACAGCTATATCACCATTTTCAACTTTACCTTCTGATTTAACTTCGATTCTTGCATTCTTTTCTTGTAAAGATTTGATTTGTTTTTCAACTTCTTCTTCAGTTACTTCATAAACATTTTTCTTTACGTTTAAACCTTTATATTCTCCTAATTCAACTTCTGGATATACTGTTATTTCAGCAGTATAAACGAAATCTTTTCCTTCTCCAATTTCAACGATATCAACTTTTGGATAATCAACTGGTCTTATATTATTTTCATCTAAAGCTTTTCCATAAGATTCATCTATAGCAAAGTTTATAGCATCATCAAATAAAACTTCTACTCCGTAGAACTTTTTAACCATTGCCATTGGAACTTTTCCTTTTCTAAATCCTTGAACATTAAAACGTAATTTATTCTTGTTATAAGCCTTTTTTAAAGCTTCATTAAACTTTTCTGCTTCTACTCTTACTTCTAGTTTAACCTTATTTGTTTCTATTTTTTCCATTTTAGCTTCCATCTTCTATATTCCTCCTAAAATAGTAATTAGCTTCTAATTTTATTTATACAATCTAGCATATTATATCATACCTTGCTAATTATTATCAAATTATTTATTGATTCGTTTACCTTCTTTTTCATTTCATCTTTATTGACTTATTTCTTCATTAGCATTTAGATAATATACTGTTCCATCTGCTGTTATTGTAATTCCTTTATCAGGTATGACATCTCCAATTACGATATCTGTTCCAACAAAGTTCCATACAGTCTTATGTACATTATTGACTGCATCATAAATCCAAACATACTTCTTTTGACCTGAATTCCTAAAGTAAGGTAATTCACTCACATATACAATTGTATTATCATCTATAAATTTAGGTTGAGAATGCCAAATATACGTTGGTGTAGCAGCTAAAATTTGTTCTTTTGGAAATGTTGATCCCGCTTGTGATATATACTCTGTTTTTGTTATATCAACAACTTTCCCTGTAATATCTGCTGTCTTCATATTTTGTGATGAATCTAAAAATACAACCTTATCTTTTTGTGGACTAATATTAAATTGATAGCTTTCAGGTGCTTCAACTGTTTCAATTTGTTTTAACCCATTATTTTCGATATATTTAAGTTTTGCATTTACTCCTTCACCTAAAACTACATCTACCAATAAATCTTCTACTTTTGGCTCTTCTTTTACTTCATCTTCCTCTTCATAAGTTTGCTTAATATCTTCATCTAATTCTTCTTCAGTTTTCCCACTATCAACCCATGCTTGTATATTTGCTCTTACATTTGTAAAATCGAGATTTTTTATTTTTGTATTAAAAATTACTATTCCAATAACACATATTGAAACTAATGTTATTAATACTATTATTCTTTTCCTCTTTTTCATTTTTCTCTCATAATCTTTACTAAAAATACTTGGCTTAGACAACTTAATTAACCTCCTGTAAAACTATATTTAGGCTCAAATTATAATCGCTTATTATATTATATATTATTAATACAAATATTTGTATAATTACTTTTTACAACATCCTTTATTGCATGATGAACACTTTCTCGAACATCCACCTGATTTTCCAGAGCCCCCCCCACAGCATCCCCCTTCTTTCTTTTCAGGCAATACAAAATTAGGCGTATAGCTTTCATACTCATCTTCTTTATCCAATAAATCAACATGATATAATGCAGTAATAAAAATCCCGTTTTCTTCTCCGTCCTCTGATAATAATATATATTCTTCTATATCTTTAAACTTATTTAATTTCATATACGTCATAAATTGATTCTCAATATATTCTGCCGATTCATAAACACTATTTTCATATCTTATAAAAACTAATCCATTTCCACAAAAATAATCTGAAACTTTTTTTAATATATCCTTGAATTGATAAAAATTATTTTCCCCATTTTGAATAATTAATATACCATTACTCTTATCATTGTAATGATTAATTATATTATAACTTCCATTATAAATTTCTATATATACACTGTCTTCTCCGACTATTTTCACCTCTATTACAGCTTTATTAAATTTTTTCATAACAAATTTGATAGATTTTTTAATTTTTTCTTCTATACACAAACTTTTCACCATCATCCACCTCCAAAAATTTTATTATAAAAAATACTTTTCTTTCTTTGCTTTTTAATTTTTTTGTCATATAATATATTTATAAGTTATTTTTTAGCCCATACATCCTAACTAATAAGTTAGGTTGATATAAACCCCACAATTATGTTCATTTATCCCTTTCACAAATGAACATAACCCTAAACCTGTACTATACCAGTACAGGTTTTTTGCTTTTATAAACTAAAATTTTCAACTTCAGTTACTATCCAATCTTGTTTCTTTTCATCATATATAAACTTAGTAAAAAATTTCTTCGAATTCTTATTCTTTTCTAAATTAAAAAATTTCTTTTCTATAATATAATCAACTTCTACTATTAAATTTGCCCTGTATTGTCCATTATTATATGTAAATTCACTTTTGCTATCCATTATATTTATATCATCAATTATGTACTCATTTTTTAATAAAAAATACTTTTCTTTTAAAATAGAATATATCTTACTTTTAACATCTTCTTGAGCATTTATAATATACTCTTCTTTTTCATTATTTAAAGCAGTAAATACACTCCTATAAAATTCATCTGAAACTTTAATCAAATCATTATTTAATTCATCATTATTCATATCAATGTTTAAATTTATAACTGGCATATCTCCTATATACTCTTCATTACTTTTTATAGTTCCCCAAGGAAAATCTTTTTCAATAGAAATATAAGATGATCCATCTTTTTTAAAAGGACCAATTTCTCCTATTTCATCAACAGTTTTACCAGTATATTTATCATTTATATAAACATCTGCATCTTTAAATATAGATTGAATACTTACATCTATAGCATCAAAATTTACTTGAACTTCTTCATCCTTCATTAATACAAATTCTTTCGAAGCTATAATATCTCCATAATCACTTTTCAACAATCCATTAATAGTATAAACCCCAGGAATAAGATTTTCTACACTTTCTCCTTCACTGACACTTTTAGCAGCTTTTACACCACTAATTGAAAATTCCCCATTTGAAAAATTAGTATTTATATCTACATCATAAGTTCTCAACTCTAATTTATAAGTATTAAAAAAAAGTCTTTTCTCAGCCTGAATTTTAAATACTGGAGTATCTTGATTATTTTTTAAACTACTAACTATACTTTCTATTCCTTGAGGATTCTCATTATAATATTTCATTAAGGGTTTTAATTCATCTCTTGATACAGTTTTACCATTAAGTAAAACTATCCTTCTTAAAGAAGTTAAATCTCCCTCTTTTAAAGAAAACTCTAATTTTGAGATAATTCTATCTCTACTACTATTGACTCTTCCTATAAAATACCCTAAAGATAAAGCTAATACAAACACTAAAACAATGATTATTTTAAATCTTCTTCTAAAAAACATAAACACCTTATCCCACACAATTATTCACCTGCCTATATAGAAAAACAGAGTGCCTTAAAATCAAGAAATTAATTTTTCAGCACTCCTATTTCTTTTATTCTAATATATCTATTATCCATTTACCACAATCACAACACTTATAAATTCTAATTACAAATAAATCTAATTCATCTTTATTCAGCTTAAATTGTTCAACCTCTTCATTTGTAATAAATTCGTCTTCATTATTTATGTATCCATGTATTTGTGTAAAGTAATTATCTCTGCTCTTTCCACAACACTCATTATCTTCAGTAACTGCAAGCTTTTCATAACCCAACTTTCTTTCAAGTTCTTTAATAATAGGAATTATGTCTTCATAATCTTTAATATCATCTAAAAATTCTTCCTTATAAAAGGATAAATCTTTAATCTTAAACAGCTCTTTCATAATAAAAGCTCCTTTCAAATACCTTTGATTTCTTATTATATCCTATATTATACTTAAAATCTACTAAAGCTATCAATTATTTTATACATTAATAAGCAAATTTATTCCTCTTCAAAATTCTCTGGTATATATTTAACTAATGCAAAATTTTTAGTCACAAGCTCTTCTTCTAAGACTTTTCCTCCTTGAAATTTTGCTATTTTGTTACGCCATATTTCATTTTGTCTATAGAAATTTCCATCTTTTTTTAGAAATCTATGATTTTTTTCATACACATGATATGTGTAATCTAATTCCTCATCTATTCTTAGTTCTCCTTCAAGACACTTCTCACTCATCCATAAATTAATTTGAAAAGTATGGCTTGTATTATTTTTAATTTGAAAATCCCCATAATTATAAAATATAGTGGCACCACTTCCAAAAGGCAAAACTCTCCCATCATCAGGAAAAGGATCAAAACTATGATGATGTCTTTCTATTACAGTTAAAGGACTGTGTATTGTAAGCCAATTTAAAAGATTTGCTATTTGACATAGTCCTCCACCTACTCCAGGTCTTGCTTCCCCAAAAGCTAATTCCATTCCTTCTAAATATCCTTTTCTTTTAGTTGGTAATCCTACAAGCTTACAAAATGAAAATACTTCTCCTGGTTTTATAATAATACCATCTATTTTTTTTATAGCAATTTTTAAGTTTTCTACTTTATTTAACTGTAGTTGAACATCACTATCTCCTAACTTTCTAATTAAAACAGATTGGTGTTTTTTCACTCTATAAGGCAGCTTATCTGCTGTTCTTATCTTTGCAAAATTAATCCCCTTAAAATACCATTGTCCATACCTTAGTATTCTTCTATACCACACTGCACAAAAATAAAAAACCTTATTTCTTTGGCTTAATAACTTTTTCTCCACTCTATATTTACCTCTCCCTAATGTTATTCTATTCAATATTCTACCTTAAAATTCCGAACTAACAATTACGTAAATCTTACAAAACAGAAATAGGGATGTATCTCTTTGTGATACATCCCCATCTCTTTAATTTTTATGACCAAGAATTATCTTCATCTTCAAAACCATTCTTCTTTTTATGATTAATAACAGCTTTTGCAATAAATCCACTTACAAATACTATGAAAGTTACTGCCCATCCACCTACTATGTTAGACCATAATGGATATCCTGACTCTGCACCATACACTCCGCCATTTTTGAATAATGAAACTAAATTCCATAATCCAAATCCTATTAAGGCAGCTGGAGCAACAAACTTAATTGATGTATTAAACCACCAATCAGGTATCTTATAACCATTAGAGTTCTTATTAATTTCCTCTAATACCTTCTTTGGTTTAAAGAACCATCCAATAACTATACATTCCATAGCACCGATAATTATCATATTATATTGGTTAGTCCAGTTATCAACTATATCAAGCCATGCAAGACCTGATTCAGTTATAAATATTATTGACAACACTTCCGATATTATACAAATGAACTTTGTAGTTTTTCTTCCATCAAGTTTTAATCTATCTGCTAATGCTGTTGAAACACCTTCTACTATTGAAAAAGCAGAATCTATCGCTAATGATGATAAACATGCGTAGAATACAAAACCAAATATTGCATTAACCCATCCTATCTTTGTTAAATTAACAATAGCTTGTGGAAATATAATAAATGCTGTGGCTATTCCTGATGACGACATATCATTTACAGTCATACCAACTCCATACATTGTTGTAAACATAACTATTCCTGATAAAACACTTACACCTAAATCTGCAAATGCTATTATTGTAGCATCTTTTGCTATATTAGATGAATCACTTAAATATGATCCATAAGCTATCATAATTGCCATCATTATTGATAAACTATAAAATACCTGTCCTATTGCATCTATTATTAAACTAGACCATAAACCATTAGCACTTATTACACTGTAATCTGGTATTAACAACTTGGCTAAACCTTCTGTTCCTCCTGGCATTGTTATTCCCTTAATAGCCATTATAACTAAGAATAGTAAAGGAAGTGTTAAACCTGTATATTTAACTACTTTACCTACACTAACTGTTCCTTTTCTTATACAAGCATAAATCAGCACCCAAGCAAATACAACTGCATAATATATTTCAATAGCAAAGGCATTAGTTGTTGCTGCCCATCCTACGTACTCAGCTTTTTTATTAACACTTTTGAAAGCTCCTGATGCCCCTTGTCTTTCTACCTAGTGCTATTTCCAAGTCCAACTGCTGATCCTATTGCTGCAAGAATAAATGTCATCCTTGAAGACCACTCTTCTCTTTTTTTCATAATTATTAATCAATTAGTTAATATTTTAAGTATATTGTTAAAATATTATTTTTCCCTCATCCTACATTTATAATTCTTATAATATATTTTTAATGTAGCATCTTCTAAAAAAACAAAAAGCACAGAGTCATTTCACAAAACAAAAGAAATAATCTCTATGCTCACTAAGAATATATATTTACCACAACAAAGTTCATTAATCAATACAATAATATAATACTTATAATAATATTTTTATTGATCCATATCGAGAGAGAATCTCAAGTATATAACATGCTACAACTCTTGTAGAGCGTGCTATTAAGAGATTAGTAAGAAATCTAATATCTATATCTAAATGGAGCAAAAAAGATATAGAAAATATATTAAACCTACTTTAAATACAAAAATTTTCTCCCAACAATTAGAAAAAAGCCTTCCAACTATAAGGAGAAATAATATAAAATCTAAATATATGATTAATTTTAAATTATTACAAAAATATTTTATATCGCTTAATTACTATACTTTTTTGTAAGATTCAATGGAACAATAGTAGAATCCTTTCTCATAACTATACCTGATGCAATTCCATAACATACACAATCTGAATCTGGAAAATATTTTTGCATGTCTATATATATATCTTCCAATGAACTGTTATTTATATTTCCAAAGGAAAGAGGTACAGCAACACAAGGAGTTACTAATCCATCATTATTTATAGTTATATAGTTTATTCCAGCCATACATCCCATATATTCCTTTCCTTCAAATTCACAAAAATCAACTATAACAGGTAACGATTTCTCTTTACATGAATTCTTCCTTAATTCTTTAACAATTTCCTTACCCCTAGCATAAATTCTTCCTACACGTTTACCCTCTAGTTTTCCTTGTGGTATCTGCATTACTATTCTAATTTCTTGCACCCCCAAGTTTGTTACAAATTTATTTATTGCTGTTAATGCATCTACAAAAGCATTTTTATTATTTCTAAGTTTACATACCACATCTTCTTTATAATTGTCCTTCCATGCCTTTAGGTATTAATTTTATAATTTCATATATATCTTTCCTAAGCATAGGCTCTCCACCAGTAATACCAATTGTTGATGTACCTAGATTATATAAACTTGTAATACATTTTTTTATATTTTCTAATGTCATTTCATCTTTATTAACATATTTAGAACGAAAGCAATGCCAGCAGTTACAATGACACTTCCCTGTCACAACAATATCTGCCTGCATTGGTACATGTTTTTTATAATTAGATATTTCGCTTATAGATTTAACCATTCTATCCCATGCCATACTTGGAATTAATGGAAAAAAGCTGTTAATAAATGATTTAGTACTTTCAGTATTGTAATTATATTTTTCATTTTTTTCATCTAAGCAGTCCTCTTTTCTTAAAGTAGAGTTCTGAATCAAAAAACATTTTTGTTATCCATAATTATCCTCCATATAAAGTTTAATAAATATTTCTTTTGATTTTCCCAAGTGAAGTTCTCTTAAAACTATCTTTAAGTATTTTAAAATTAGAAATTCTTTTATAGTTTGGCAGCTGCTCATTTACCTTGTCTATAAATTCATTTATTTTACTTTCTACATTCTGAATTTTATTTTTTTCTATAAATATATAATCCAGATTTATTGCTACTGATAACACAGTAGCTCGTCCCACTTTTTCTACATAAACTACAAAACTATCAACTAACGGATTGCTATTAATCAACGATTCTAGTTCCTCTGGAGAAATATTATTACCATCCTTCAATACTATAATATTCTTCTTTCGTCCTGTTATATGAAGGTACCCCTCTTTATGAATATATCCCAAATCCCCTGTTTTAAACCAGCCATCTTGAAAAGCGTCTCGCGTCGCTTGCTCATCTTTATAATATTCAGGCATAACAATCTTTCCTTTAACTAGTATTTCATTATCCATAATTTTTACATCACAATATTCTTTAGGGGGTAATACTCCTACTGTACTTTTCTTTTTTTTATGAACCGGATTGCAACTTATCACAGGTGAACACTCAGTAATTCCATATCCATTAAGCACTTCTACATTATAAGCATCAAAAAAATCTACTATCTCATCATTTAATGGAGCACCTCCGCTAATTATAATACTTAGATCTTCATTAATATATTTATAAAATTCTGGCTGTTTTTTATTATTCTTTTCTGTTTGTAATTTTAAATTCTTATATAATCCTTCTACTATCATAGGCACAACAAACATGAGTTTTGGTCTAAAAGTCACTAAATCATTAAATAAATTACCAACTCCATCTCCAAAAGCAACAACACACCTATATGCCAATACTGGTAAAAGAATAGTAGTTGTAACACCAAACATATGATGTAATGGTAATATTACTACTACCCTATCATTTGAATTTAATGTCTGTTCTCCAACTAGTAATTTAGTAGCAAAAACATCGTAATACAAATTACTTTGAGTAAGACATACGCCTTTACTTAAGCCTGTTGTTCCTGATGTAAATACTATCATTGCTACTTTTACTTTTTATATATTTACTGTCATACTCATTTTTGCAATCATAGAAAAGCGCTGCAATATCAACTTGAATAACCATGTATAATATTGATGCTGAAATAAATGTACCTAATACTTTATTTTTTTTGCTTAATTGTCCAAAAGCTATTGATGTATACATAAATAAGTTATAGGTACTCATCGTACCAATCATCATAACAACTAATATTAATGAAATAATTATTGGATTTATTTTAAATACATCGGACAATAGTAAAATACTACTATTAATTGATTCAAATAATCCATTTACATCATAAAATACCATCCATCTCGATAGCCCTATAGAAATAATTGATAAAATGGTCCATACTATGGATGTTATTAATTTAGATAAAATTATTTCATTCACATCTGCAGGAAGTGTAAATGTTTGATATCCTTCTTCTGTTATCAAATTAGAATAAAACCTCATTAGATTAACAACAAAATTAAATATAAAGAAAATTATTATTGCAAAAAAATATGTTATTTCTAATAACGATGGTAAAAAACTAAGAATTCCATCATATATTTTAAGATGAAGCATCAATGTTACAAAACATGTTAAAAATACCAACATAATATAACTTAGCATTATATATCTTGATGTAGCTTTGAAATCATATTTGATTAACTTATTAATCATCACTATATCTCCTCCTAAAATATTGATCAATTGAAGCATTTTCATTTAGCTGCACTTCTTTTACATTCCTATGCTCTATAATGTGTCCATCTTTGACTAGTATGATTTCATCTAAAATATTTTCAATATCAGTAATTAAATGAGTAGATATTAGTAATGTAGCATTTTTATTATAGCTACCTAATATTATTTTTATTATATATTCTCTTGACAAAGGATCTACCCCTCCAATAGGTTCATCAAGACAATAAAGTTCAGCTTCTCTACTCATTATTAATGCAAGATTAAAATCCTCATAAAAATCATGATAAAACTCAATTAATTCCTTTACCTTCATCCATGTACTTAATTGATTTCTCTCTGGTAAATATGAAACTATTTTTTTGTTTCCTTTCCAGGCTTCATTCCATTTATAAGTATTTCTCCTTTTGTTGGTACTAGAAGTCCATTAATTAACTTAATTAATGTTGTTTTACCACTACCATTTGGTCCTAAAAGACCAACAATTTTTCCCTTTCCTACTTTAAGGTTAGCATCTTCTATTCCAAGTACATCATCATAGTATTTTGTTAATAATTTGCATTCAATGATCGTCTCCATTTTTAAAATTCTCCTCTTATTTCATTTCTTATGTGTACCACTCTGTTACTTAAACATAATACTTATACAATATTTTCTATTTATTCAATAGAAACGGAATAACTTCCTTTAGCCTTATCTGCTTTAAAACTTATTTTATATGAACTCTCTTCATCAACCTTAAATTTCACTTCACCATTACCTTCATTTTTACTAAATACCTTATTTCCATCTTGATCTTCAATATCAATATTCAAACTACCTTCTTCAAGTTCTATATTGTATTTTACAGTTACTTCATCTTTCTTATCAAAGCTTATCTTTTTAGTCTTCTCACCATTATAATATTTAAACGATGCACTCATCGTATTTCCATATCCATCCTCAACATACCCAATTTTCATTTCAGAAAATCCACCCAAAAAGACTGATATCACAAAACCTATAACAATCATTCCTACTAGTACTACAAGTATTAATACTTTTTTATTACTACGCATCATATTCCTCCAAATATCTATTTATTTACCTTATACTATATAAATAAAATCTTATTAATATACTTAAACTGTTTTTCTTCTCTAATGCTAATTTCATCTATCAAATTAATAACATTATTATATTTATCATTAAATATACCTTTATCGTGTATAATACTCGTTAATATTCTAAAAAGCTTCTGCCAATGTAAACCTATATCTTTAAAATCATTTCCTATCATATCTAATTCTTTTATTTTATACTTATTGGCACATGTTATTAATCCTTGACCAAATTCCATTCTAAATGCAGAATAACTTCCATACATCATATTATTCCTAACAAAGGCTATTACTAACTTTACAAAATTATACTGTAACTTATTATCAAAATTAATACTAGTTTTCATTTCAACCAGATCACGTCTTAAATTCCTTATACCATTTACCCCAAAGCTCGTTCCTATTCCTTCAAAACTTCCTAATGACACACATTCTTCTTTATCATTCAACATAGTATTTGTTATATTGCGTAACCCTAAAAATAGAGATTCTTTAATTTTTTTATCAGTAACTTTTTCTATACCTGAATAATTATCTAAATAGTAACACAATCCATCTGGTGAAATAGGGTTACACTTTGAAATTCTATATTTTTGTATATCAATAATATTAATTTCTGTAACCATATCCTTTTCATCTGTATTGGTTAATACAACCAATGCTTTATCATTTGTATACCCTACTAACAGAAGTGTAGATAAATACTGCAAATTCACAAATTTATTAACTCGTTCTATATTACCATTATCAAGAAATCTTCCATCTATTTTAAATAAAACTGGAATATTATTATCTATTTTTCTTGCTTAATCTTTACACCTATATTTCTAAAAAATATATTTTCTAAAAAAATTTTTGATACTAGTGCATATGGAATTCTTTCTAATGAAACTCCAGGGATATGAATTTTATCGTACATAAAAGTAATTGATTCTCCAATAATTAGAGCTTCATAAGATATTAATTTCATTTTTTTCTCCTTTATTAAAAGAAAGTTTATCTATATACTTCAAGATTACACTTATAGATTTTCTTATAATCATACTCAAAATTCTAATTATAAAAAACAAAGCAATATAAGTAGTAATTCTCGAAGACACATATTGCATAATACTTTCAAAAGAATAGTCTAAATTTAATACCCCAATGCTATAAAAACTTAGAATATCATCTTTTAAATTAGTTATAGCAAGAGTCACCGAATTATAAAGAAACCTCAAAAAATAAATATAAAAATAACTAGTTAATATAAGATAAAAATCCAATACAATCTTTTTATCTCTACTTAAATTTACTTTTCTATAATCTTTTTTCAATATTTTTTAACCTATTTTTCCAAAGTTTGGTTACTGTTCCTCTTATTTCAGATACGCCTAAATAGTCAACCAATACCCAATATCCATCTAATTTTATAAAAGGATTTAAATTAGCTATTATTTCAAAGCTAGATAAAACTATCCCCATATTTAATAGCGAACTTCTAAATATAATCATATTTAATATGAATGTAATAGTTAAAATAACTGATTGAAAATAATACAGGCATTATAAAATATACTGCTATTCCTATTCTCCCTGGTTTTGCCCCATAACATCTTATTCTTTTTAGCTTCAGTAATAGATTCAGTTCCCTCAATAAGACCATTTTTTATAAAGGCTACTTGTATTATTTTGTTTATATTATTTGTATCTATATTTAATGAATATTTTTCTAATAAAAAATCTTTGATTTCTACTATACTTCTTTTTCCATCAATCCCCCTATAAACATAATATATAAGTTTAGATACTTTCCAATTCCTATTATGGTAATTAATTATTCTCTGTCTCCTAATTCATCCATATAAAAATCTAATTGTGAATCATCCATTGTAGTATTTAATGATTTAACCATAATATTTTCTCCTCCTTCTATAAAAGATTAGCTTCTGCTCCACAAACATCTCCAGTACACAAAAATTCTGTCTTTTCCATCAGCTCTTCTATAATTAATTCCACTTTTTCTTCATCGCAATTAATTTCAGTATTTAGAGACTTAATATCTTTCATATTATCACTACTAACTTTTTAATGATTATAATGGATTACTAATAGTTTGTGTTAAACAATACTTTTTTCAGTAATATAGCCTCTCTTTTTTAATACATCATAAACATCCTTATCAAATTCACTTAAGAATGAACTATCTTTTTCAGCTTTTATTAATTTTTCTGCAACAAAATCATCTACAACATCAAAAAACCCTCTATATCCTTGAATTAAAAGATACTTATTCTCATTTTTCTTTAAGTTTAAATAAATATTATAATTACTAACTCTCTCCACTTTATCCCCTTCTTACTTGTTTTTATATTAATATACCATTTTTTTATTTTTTTGCAAAGTTAATCCAAAGTATTTATTTTTATTTTAACTATTTTTACATTTTTCTCTATAACTCTTTATTTTCATACTTTACTATATAGAACAAAGTGGCTGACGCCACGCTCCCTTCGGGAAACTTAATTGAAAGTGTAAATTTAAAAGCATAGGATACTCA
>CAKVFO010000090.1 GCA_934746785.1 uncultured Clostridium sp.
ACCTATAACTTCTTTTCTCCTTATAAATAAATCTATTTCTATTTTATCTTCTTTAATTCATCAATAAGCTTTTCATTTAAAACCTTAATGTGAGTCCCTTTCATCCCTAATGATCTTGACTCAATAACACCTGCACTTTCAAACTTTCTTAATGCATTTACAATTACACTTCTTGTAATACCAACTTTATCAGCAATTTTTGAAGCAACTAAAAGACCTTCAGATCCATCAAGTTCATCAAATATATGTTCAACCGCTTCAAGTTCTGAATAAGATAATGTTCCAATAGCTAATTGAACAACTGCTTTTTTTCTTGTTTCATCTTCAATTTCATCCTGCTTTGCTCTAAGCATTTCCATCCCCACAATTGTTGCACTATATTCAACCATTACTAAATCATCTTCTGTAAACGATTGTCCATATCTTGCCATAATTAAAGTTCCAAGTCTTTCTCTATTCCCTACTATAGGCACAATAGTAGATAGCTTGTCCTTCATCTTGCATTCACCTTCGCCTTCAAGCACACAAAGTCCTCCATTTGGTACATTAGACAAAGTATCTGTATTTTCTAAAAGCTTTTCATTGTAGTCTGTAGGAAATCTCCTATCCTCTACTACCTTTTTCTTCATTATATCGCATGAAAAATCTTTTTCAAAAGCATATCCTAAAATTTTCCCTCTTCTACTGGCAATATAAACATTACATTCTAAAACTTCGCTTAAAACCTTACATATATCTTCAAACACTACTGGTTCAGTTCCTGATTTTTGTATTAATTTATTTAGTCTTCTTGTTTTGCTAAGTAATGACGGCATTAATAATCCTCCTTGATATGTTGCACATAGATTATTCTTATGTTAATTAATTTGTCGACTTGAATTGTTTAAATATTCAAATTATTCTCTTATAATTTTAGTTTAACATACCGCAAAACTTATTACAACTTTATTTTCTTTTGTTACACTATACCAATCTAAAAAAATATAATATAAAACTATAACTCCTATATAGAATTTTATCCTATAAGGAGCTATTTTTAATCTTTAAACTATTTTTCTTTAGTTTCTTCTTTTGCAAGTTCTTTTTTATAACCACATTCTGAATTTGAACATTGAATATATTCTCCACTTTTTTTCGAGTATTTTTTAACCATGTACGAATTACACTCTGGACATTTTTCCTTTACCGGTTCATTCCAGCTTACAAACTTACATTCAGGATAACCTGAACAGCCAAAGAATTTCTTTCCACGCTTACTCTTCTTAACAACAACTTTTTTGCCACATTCAGGACATGGAACATCTAGTTCTTCAACAATAGGTTTTACATTTTTACACTCTGGATAACCTGGACAAGCAAGAAATTCACCATATCTTCCTTTTTTAATAACCATCATCCTGCCACATTTATCACATTGTACATCACTTACTTTATCTTCTATTACAACTTTTGAAACTTCCTTTTCTGCCTTATCTAAAGCAACTTTTAACGGTTCAAAAAATTCAGCTACAACTTTTCTCCACTCTTCGCTTCCCTCTTCAACATTATCTAAATTTCTTTCCATATCTGCTGTAAAATCTACATCAACTATCTGTTTAAAATACTCACTCATTATATTATTAACTATAAATCCTAATTCTGTAGGGAAAAGATTCTTCTTTTCTCTATTTATATAATCTCTGCTTAAAAGAGTTGAAATTGTTGGTACATATGTACTCGGTCTTCCAATGCCCTTTTCTTCCATAAGTTTTACAAAAGATGCTTCTGTATATCTTGCAGGCGGCTGTGTAAAATGCTGTACACCTTCTATTGAATGTAGTTTTAATTCTTCATTAATTTCTAAAAGTGGAAGTTTTACCGAATCCTCTTCCTCCTTAGCCGCATATTCATATAATTTCATAAATCCATCAAACTCTATTGTTGATCCACTAGCTTTGAATTTATAATCCCCATTTGCAATAGTAATTGAATTTGTATTCATTATACATGTTGCCATTTGACTTGCCATAAATCTCTTCCAAATTAAAGAGTATAACTTAAATTGTTCTGCTGTTAGACTATCTTTAGCAACTTCCGGTGTAATATCAATGTATGTAGGCCTTATAGCTTCATGAGCATCCTGAATATTTTTCTTTCCTTTATACACTCTTGGTTTTTCAGGTAAATATTCTTTTCCATACTGATCTTCAATAAACTTTAATGCATTATTTTGAGCTTCTTCAGATATTCTAACAGAATCTGTTCTCATATAAGTTATTAAACCAATTGTTCCATGCCCTTTTATATCAACACCTTCATAAAGCACCTGTGCTATAGACATAGTTCTCTTAGTCATAAAATTAAGCTTTTTATTTGCATCTTGTTGAAGCGTACTTGTCGTAAATGGTGGAAGTGGATTTTTATTCTTTTTACCTTTTTTAATAGCTTCTACAACAAACTTATTATCTTCAATATCACCTATTATTATATCAGCTTCTTCTTTATTTTTTATTTCAATTTTCTTTCCATCCTTTGAAACAAGTTTTATTGGAAATCTTTTTCTTTCCTTTTTCATCACACAATCTACAGTCCAATATTCCTTAGGTTCAAAAGCTTTTATTTCATTTTCTCTATCACATATAAGTCGTAAAGCAACAGACTGTACTCTACCAGCACTTAATCCCCACTTTACATTTCGCCATAAAATCGGACTTATTTCATACCCAACTAATCTATCTAATATTCTTCTTGCCTGTTGAGCATCAACTAAATTCAAATTAATTTTTCTTGCTTGTTTAATAGAGCCTTTAACTGCAGCTTTAGTAATTTCATTAAAAACTATTCTACACTCTTCATCTTCATTTATTTTTAAAATATTAGCTAAATGCCATGATATTGCTTCACCCTCACGGTCAGGGTCGGTAGCAAGATATACTTTATCTGCTTTCTTTGCTAACTTTCTTAATTTATCAATTAGTTCTCCTTTTCCACGTATAGTTATATACTTTGGATTAAAGTTATCTTCTATATCAACACCTAACTTACTTTTAGGTAAATCTCTCACATGCCCCATTGAAGCTTCAACGGTATAATTTTTTCCTAAATATTTTGCAATTGTCTTCGCCTTTGCAGGTGATTCAACTATAACTAATTTTTGACCCATATATAAACTCCTTTTTAACTTGGAGTCTGCACCCCCTTATTACTCAAATAATCTTCGCATAATAATTGCCAGGAAGGCTAATTATTTCTTTTTTAATTTGCATATCAAATAATACATTAAACATTACTTCTCTGTCAATATAAGTCTTATTAACTAATTCATCAATATGTATAGGTTCATTTGATACTATCGATAATATCTTTTGCTTAATCGGAGATATTATACTTTCCTTATCCTTACAAGATAAATTTAATAATGTTCTTAAATCAGACATATCCGTAAAAACTTGAGCACCATCTCTTAATAGCTTATTACACCCCATACTAGTTTTTGAAAATACAGATCCAGGTACAGACATTATTTCTTTACCTTGTTCTGCAGCAAGTCTTGCTGTAATTAAAGACCCACTCTTTTCTGATGCCTCTACAACGATAATCAACTCACTTAGTCCACTAATCAGTCTATTTCTCCTTGGAAAATTATGTTTTAGAGGCTTTGTGCCTGGTAAAAATTCAGTGATTATTAATCCTTTTTCACTAACATTTCTAAACAATGTTTTATTTTGAGCTGGATATATAACATCAATACCACAACCTAAAACAACGACTGTTTCACCATCTTCTTCAACACTTGTTTTATGTGCAATAGTATCTATTCCCTTTGCGCCTCCGCTTATGATTGAGATATTAAAGCTTATTAATTCTTTTGTCAATAGTTTTGTTATTTCTATTCCATATTGACTGCATAATCTAGAGCCTACAATTGCTACTTTTCGATTCTTTAAAATATCGATATTTCCCTTGTAAAACAATGCATAAGGAGGCATTTCTATTTTTCTTAATTCATCAGGATATTTTTTATCAAAATAAGTTATAAATCCTATATTATTTTGCAGAGTCCATTTTAAAATTTCACTTGCTTTATCTAATTCAACTTCTTTAATATAATTATTTTTTAAATTTAATTCAAGCTTTATCTCATTAAATTTATTATAAATTACTTTTTCATCACCATAAATTTCTCTAAGTTTAATTTTTTTATCATCATTAATATTTAACATTAATAACCATATCTTATACTTCATAAATTATCCACCCCTCTTATCAAACTATATCTCCATTAAAATCTTTTCTATAGTTCAAAGCTTCAATAATGTTGTTCTCTTCTATATCCTTTTCCTCACTTAGATCAGCAATGGTCCTTGCTAACTTTATCACCTTTCCATAAGCTCTTAAAGAAGGTTCAGCATTATTAAAATAACTTCTTAATATCATTCTGCATTTACTGCTAACTCTGCATAATTCATATATATCTTTTCCTTGTATATCCGAATTATAACTATAATTCGTACCAGCTAATCTTTCCTTCTGTATTTCTCTTGCATTTTCTACTACTTTCTTCATATTTTCAGATGTAAACTTAGTATTATTATCCTGAAAATTCTTATATTGAATTTTGGGAACATATGCATATAAATCAACTCTATCTTTTATAGCCTTTGATAACTTATTTAAATACCTACTAATTTGATATTCACTACAACTACATTTGTCATTATTTGTGAAATCCAATGTTTTTAATCCACAAGGACATAAGTTAAAAACACCCACAAATAAAAAGTCTGAAGGCAGCTCCACACTATTATTGAATCGATTTATATGAATAACTTTATTCTCTATAGGTTCTCTTAATACTTCAATAACTTCTCTCTTAAATTCTAAAAGTTCATCTAAAAATAAAATTCCTTTATGTGCCAAAGTAACTTCCCCTGGTCTTAAAACTCTTCCACCTCCTGTTATTGATGATACTGTTGCTGTATGATGCGGAGATCTAAAAGGCACTTTTATCTTTTTTCCTTTCTCAAACATTCCACTTATACTATATATTTTTGCAATTTCCAATTCATCTTTTTTCGACAAATCAGGCATTATAGATGGAAGTGCTTTTGCCAACATAGTTTTACCTACTCCTGTACTTCCATATAAAATTATATTGTGTTTTCCTGCGGCAGAAATTTCCAAAGCCCTTTTCGTATTTTCTTGACCAATTACATTTTCAAAACTCTCGAATTTTTCTTCATCTTTAACAGCCCTATTAAATTCATCAAAAGGAAGAACATCATGAAAATTCAAAAATGAAACTACCTGTCTTAAACTTTCAAAAGGATAGTATATTCCATCTTCTATATAAGATGCTTCTTCAATATTATTATAAGGAAATATATACTTATAAAACCCTTTATTTATTCCTTCTATTATTATTGGCAATGTTCCTTTAACCATCTTAATATCACCATTTAATGACAATTCACCAAAACATATATATTCATTTATATTAGCACCTTTTATCTGCCCTGTCTCTATAAGTATTCCTATGGCAATAGGAAGATCTAACAGTGAACCAATCTTCCTTATATCAGCAGGTGCTAAATTAATAGTTATTCTTCCTAAAGGAAATTGAAAACCGCTATTAACGATGGCAGATCTTACTCTTTCTCTCGCCTCTCTTACGGATGCATCAGGAAGTCCTACTATCGTAAAACTTGGCATTCCCCTTAATATATCAACTTCTACCTCTATTAATTTTCCTTGCAATTCTATATATGTAGCACTATATATTTTAACAGCCATACTATTACTCCTTTTCAAAAAACATCTGTTTATTTTTCTATATTTTAGGCAATATTTAAAATATTTAAACAAAGGAGAATAAAAAAATGAATAGCGACAATAAAAATATTGGTTCATATGGAGAAGATTTAGCCTGCAATTTTCTAAGTAAAAAAGATCATATTATAATGATAAGAAACTTTAATACTAGACATGGAGAGATTGATATAATCTCAAGAATAAATGATATAATAGTATTTACAGAAGTAAAAAGTAGATATTCAAAAAAGTTTGGCTCCCCCAGTCAATCTATTACTTTTATAAAAAAAAATACTATAAAAAAAACTGCTTTATATTTTTTATATAAAAATAATCTTCATAACATTAATATAAGATTTGATGTTATAGAAGTTATACTAAATTATTATGATAATGAGTACTATATTAATCACTTTGAAAATGCTTTCTAATTTTAATTATCTTCTATACATAAAAAACTGCTGATTCTAAATAAATTAAAATCAGCAGTTTTTTAAAGAATTTTCGTTAAAAAGCTTTTCCTATGAATTTTTGAAGGTCCAAATTCTTTTAATCCTTCAATATGCTTAATAGTTCCATAACCTGCATTACTTTCAAAGTCATAACCAGTATACACCTTTGCATATTGCTTCATTAGATTATCTCTATATACCTTTGCTACTATAGATGCTGCAGCAATACATGCACTTTTTGTATCACCCTTAACTACAAACTTATTTTCAATTTGTATATTCTTAACAAGATATCCATCTGACAAAACAAGATTAGGCTTTATGCTTAAATTATTGCATGCATCTAAAAACACCTTATTATTAGCATACGCAATTCCAAGATTATCAATCTCTTCATTACTACACTCCTCTATACAATAAGATAATGCTTTATCCTTTATTATTTCAGCTAAGAGTTCTCTCTTTTTTTCAGATAGTTTTTTTGAATCATTTAACCACAAAATCAGATTATCATCAATATCTGCTTCCTCTAAAATAACAGCACATGCTACTATAGGTCCTGCTAAAGGACCTCTGCCTACTTCATCTACACCTGCTATGTATTTATATTCACCAAAAGACTTATCAAATTCATACATCTTTTTAACTCTTTGTATTTCTTTTTCAATCTTTTGTTTATTTCTTTCTAATTTATCTCCTAAAGAGATTACATTTTTTCTCTTATCTTTTTTAAGATTATCTATTAATTTAACAAAAAAATCTTCTTTAAAACTCATTTCGACGTCTATTTCATCTACTATTTTTTTTACGTCTTTATAACTTAAAGAATCAAGATTATTTATATTCATTAAAATATCTCCTTCTCTTTCTAAGGACGTTCTAATGTTATATTACCTATCTTACCGCCTCTAAATTCATCTAACAATATTACAGCTATTCTAGTATAATCTATAGCCTTGCCTTTCATAATACATCCACGCTTTAACGCAATAGCATCTAAAGTATCTAATGGATTTTCAAAAACTTCTTCAATCTTGTATCTTTCCTTAAGCTTTTCTGGATAATATGTCTGCAATCTTTCTACAAGCTTATAAGCAAGTTCTTCAATATCCATAATCTCGTCTTTTATAGCTCCCGTAAAAGCTAAATTTAAAGCAGTTTCATCATCTTCAAATTTTGGCCATAATACACCTGGGGTATCAAGAAGTTCAATTCCTAAAGCAGTCTTTATCCATTGCTTATTTTTAGTAACACCTGGTCTATCACCTGTTTTTGCTATAGTGTTTCTTGCCATTTTATTAATGAATGTAGACTTACCGCAATTAGGTATTCCAACAACCATAACTCTTGTTGTTATTTTAACCATCCCCTTAGCTCTAAGCCTATCATGCTTTTCCTTTAATAATTCCATTAAAGCTGGTTTTATAGCATTCGTACCTATACCTTTTAAGCAATTTACTTCTAATACTTTTACATTATTAGATGATAAATGCTTTATCCACTGTTTAGTAGCGCTTTTCTCTGATAAATCACATTTATTAAGTAAAATTATTCTTGGTTTATTTCCTACAAGTTTATCTATATCAGGATTAGCTGAACTTCTAGGAATTCTAGCATCTCTTATCTCGATTACTGCATCTACTAATTTTAAATTTTCTTTTATTTCACGCTGGGTCTTTTTCATATGTCCAGGAAACCAGTTAATAGCCATATAATCCCTCCAGTTTTCTTTTTATTTTAAAAAGGGCTACATCATAATAAAAATGATGTAACCCCCTCTAAAAGATTATATAAATTATCTTAATAATTCTTTAACCTTAGCAGCCTTACCTACTCTGTCTCTTAAGTAGTATAATTTAGCTCTTCTTACTTTACCTCTTCTAGTAACTTCAATTTTTTCTATAATTGGAGCGTTTAGTGGGAATGTTCTTTCAACACCTGTTCCGTAAGCAACTCTTCTTACTGTGAAAGTTTCTCTTAATCCACCATTTTGTTTCTTAATTACAGTTCCTTCGAAAGCTTGAACTCTTTCTCTGTTACCTTCCTTAATCTTAACATGAACTCTTACGTTATCTCCAACATTGAAGCTTGGTAAATCTGTTCTAATTTGTTCTTGTTCTATTTGTCTTAATATTTCGTTCATTGTGCATTCCTCCTCAAATTTTTTTGACGTTCTTACCAAAGCCTATGTTTAGCAGAGGACCGCCGGTACTAGCACAAAACACATTTTATCACAATTAATCTAATTATGCAACATCTATAGTTTATCATCCTTAAGGATTTTTATATCTTCCTTAGATAAAGTTACCTTCTTATATAAATCCATTCTTCTTTCTTTAGTAATTATAAGTGATTGTTTCCTTCTCCACTTACGTATATTTTCATGATGTCCAGAAAGTAGAATTGCAGGAACTTTATCACCTTCAAATTCTTCAGGTCTTGTATATTGAGGATATTCTAAAAGTCCATCTGAATATGATTCTTCCATAAAACTTTCTTCTTTTCCTAATACACCTGGTATTAATCTCAAAATAGAATCAATAACAGGAACTGCTGCCATTTCTCCACCTGTTAGCACAAAATCTCCTAAAGAAATTTCCATGTCAACATGTTTGTATACTCTTTCATCTATACCTTCATAATGGCCACATACAAAAATTAACCCTTCTTCTTTTGATAATTCTTTTGCCATTTCTTGATTAAAAGTCTTTCCTCTTGGACCTAAAAAAACTACTTTTCCAGCATTCTTTTCCTTACATGCTCTAATAGAATCAACAATAGGCTGAGGAGCCATTACCATACCTGCTCCACCGCCATAAGGATAATCATCAACTTTTTTATGTTTATGTAAAGTATAATCTCTTATATTTATGAATTCCATATAAACTATACCTTTTTCTCGTGCTCTTCCAATAATTGAATTATCAAAGATTGAAAACATCTCAGGAAAAAGTGTCAGTACACTAATCTTCATCCATCCATTCTCCTACTGGTTTTATGATTATCTTTTTAGCTTCTATATCTATATCTAGTACTATATCCTCTAATACAGGAATCAAAAGTTCCTTAGGCTCCCTTATCCAATATACATCATTATTTTTAGTTTCGATAACATCATATATTTTACCTAATTCTTTATCATTAGTATCAAATACAGTACATCCTATTAGATCAACTACATAAAAAGTATCTTCATCTAATTCAGGTTCATTTTCTCTTGAAATCTTTAAATACTTTTGTTTAAAAGTTTCTGCTGTATCAATATCATCTATACCTTCTAACTTCAATATAACTCTATCTTTTTGAAATTTAACTCCCAAAATATTATAATACTCATCATCAATAAGTACTTTTTCATATCTCTTGAAATTTTCCTTATTATCAGTAAGACATAAAACTTTTACTTCACCTTTAATTCCATGAGTATTAACAATCTGTCCTACGTTAAAAAATTCATTACTCATACCGTTTTTCACCTCGTTTTTTAACAATGTACAAAAAGAGTTAGGTTATACCTAACTCTTCCTAGATTATCTCTACTAATACTTTTTTTTCTTCCTTTATTGCTGCAGCCTTTACAACAGTTCTAATAGCCTTAGCTATTTTTCCCTGCTTGCCAATAACTTTTCCAGTATCCTCTTTAGCTACTTGTAATTCTAAAATAATTACCTTTTCCTTTTCGATTTCATTTACATGAACCTCATCTGGATTATCAACTAAAGACTTGGCAATTAACTCAACTAATTCTTTCATATAGTGCCTGCAAATATGTACTATCTACAGAATTCACCTCCAAAAATTACTTGTTAAGGCCTGCTTGGTCGAAAAGTCTCTTAACTACGTCTGTAGGTTGAGCACCCTTGTTTAACCATTCTGTAGCTTTTTCTTCGTTAATCTTAACGTCTACTGGTTTAACGATTGGATTGTAATAACCGATTTCTTCGATAAATCTACCATCTCTTGGGCTTCTTGAATCAGCAACTACTATTCTGTAGAAAGGAGCTTTCTTTGCACCCATTCTTCTAAGTCTTATCTTTACTGCCATGTATTTCACCTCCTTCAAAGGATATTATTTATATTTAACTCATAAAAGGCATTTTACCAAATAAACCCTTTTTAGATTTCTTAGTCAATGACTTGAACTGTTTCATGTTCTTTTTCATCATTTCGTAACCTTTGATAAGTTTATTAACTTCTTGTATTGTTGTACCTGCACCTAGCGCAATTCTTTTCTTTCTTGATGAAGAACCAATAACTAACGAAGGATTTCTTCTTTCTTTTATAGTCATAGAATAAATTATCGCTTCTATTTTAGCCATTTGTTTTTCGCCTTTTTCCATATCAATTTGTCCTAATGCCTTAGAATCAACTCCAGGCATCATTTCTATTATCTTGTTTAAAGGTCCTAACTTCTTCATTTGAGACATTGCTGTTAAATAGTCTTCAAAATTTAGTTCTGAGCCCATCATCTTCTTAGCTAAATCGCCAGCTTCTTTTTCATCAATAGCTTCCTGCGCTTTTTCTATTAAAGATAATACATCCCCCATTCCTAAAATTCTTGAAGCCATTCTTTCTGGATGAAAGACTTCAAAATCATTCATCTTTTCTCCAACACCAACGAATTTAATTGGTTTTTCAGTAATACTTCTTATTGATAAAGCAGCACCACCTCTTGTATCACCATCTAACTTTGTCAAAATAACTCCTGAAACATCAAGCTCATTATTAAAGCTTTCAGCCACATTTACTGCATCTTGACCAGTCATAGAATCTACAACTAAAAGAATTTCATTAGGATTAACAGCTTCTTTTACATCTTTAAGTTCTTGCATAAGATCCTCATCAATATGTAATCTACCAGCTGTATCAATTATAACAACATTATTTCCATTTTCTCTAGCCTGCTTAATTGCGGCCTTTGAAATATCCACTGGAGAAACCTTATCTCCCATTGTGAATACTGGAATATCTATTTGTTTACCTACCACCTGCAATTGCTTAATGGCTGCAGGTCTATATATATCACAAGCTACTAAAAGCGGTTTTTTATTATTTTTTCTAAGATCAAGTGCTAATTTTCCACACATTGTTGTCTTACCAGCACCTTGAAGTCCCACAAGCATTATTACTGTAGGTCCAACACCTTCGAAATTAATTTTACTCTCACTACCGCCCATTAGTTCAGTAAGCTCATCATTAACTATTTTCACTACTTGTTGTCCTGGAGTTAAACTTTCTAGTACATCTCCTCCAACACATTTTTCACTTACATTCTTAACAAACTTCTTAACTACTTTATAGTTAACATCTGCCTCAAGTAATGCAAGTTTTACTTCTCTCATAGCTTCTTTTATATCTTTTTCATTAAGCTTCCCTTTACCTCTTAATTTTTTCAAGGTACCTTGAAGCTTTTCTGCTAAACCTTCAAAAGCCATACCAAACCTCCTAAATCAATATAAATCCTCTAGCTTTTCTTTAATATAATCAAAACTTTCATTTTCTATTGAAGTTTTACTTTTTATAAATTCTAAAAGATCAATAATTTTTTTTTCACGATTCATACTCTTTTGAAGTAAGTTAAGCTTACTCTCATAGGATAGAAGTAACTTGTAACATCTTTTAATCAAATCATGGATAGCTTGACGGCTTGTGTTATTCAGTTCAGCTATTTCAGCTAAGGATAAATCCTCATTATAATAAAGCTCCATGATGTTACGTTGTTTTTCAGTTAATAATGAACTATAGCAGTCCATTAATAATGAAATTTCAACTCTATCTTCCATCTAAATCACCTTACCCACAAAAGAGATGATACCAAATATTTTTTAGGGTGTCAAGTATTTTTACTTAACACCTTGAAAATATTTAAATTAGTGCCTCCGCAAAGCTTTCAGCATCAAATTTTTGTAAATCTTCCACACTTTCTCCAACTCCAATATACCTTACTGGTATGTTTAAAGTCTTCTTAATTGATAATACTACACCGCCTTTAGCAGTACCATCAAGTTTTGTTAAGATAAGTCCATCAATAGGACATGCCTCCATAAATTGTTTTGCTTGAATCACTGCATTTTGGCCTGTAGTACCATCAAGAACAAGTAGAGTTTCTTTATTATTTTCACCATATTCTCTATCTATAATTCTATTGATCTTTGAAAGCTCATTCATTAAGTTTTTCTTATTATGAAGTCTTCCTGCAGTATCACAAATTAATAAGTCTACATTTCTAGCTTTAGAAGCTTGAATAGCATCAAAAACAACCGCTGCTGGGTCTGAACCTTCTTCATGTTTTACAATGTCTACTCCTGCTCTTTTACTCCAAATATCAAGCTGATCTATAGCTGCTGCTCTAAAAGTATCAGCTGCTGCTAATAAAACCTTCTTACCTTCACTTTTGTTTTTAGCCGCAAGCTTGCCAATTGATGTAGTTTTACCCACCCCATTAACACCTATAATAAGCATAACTTTTTTATCTTCATACTCTTTTTCTCCCTCACCTTCAAGCATAAAATCTTTTATAACTTCTCTTAATGCTGGAAGAACCATTTCTGTATCATTTATTTTTTCTTTTCTTATCTTACTTTTTAATCTATCGATAAGTTCCATAGTTGTTTCCATACCTATATCTGATGTTATAAGTATTTCTTCTAACTCTTCATATAAATCATCATCTATTGTCACAGCTAAATTTAAAGCCTCATTTATTTTATCTGTTAATCCATCTCTAGTTTTTGTTAATCCTGTTTTTAATTTATCAAAAAAATTTCCAAACATTATTCATCCTCCTAAACTTACTTAGTTAAATCTACTGATACAACTTTAGATACACCTTTTTCCTCCATAGTTACCCCATACATTACATCACTTGCTTCCATTGTACCTTTTCTATGTGTTATAACTATAAACTGAGTTCCTTGTGAAAACTCCTTTAAAAATTCAGCATATCTATAAACATTTGCATCATCAAGAGCTGCTTCAATTTCATCTAGAATACAGAATGGTGTTGGTTTCATCTTTAAAATAGCAAATAGAAGAGCTATTGCAGATAAAACCTTTTCCCCACCAGACATAAGATTAATATTTTGCAGTTTCTTTCCTGGCGGTTCTACATTAATATCTATATTAGCATTAAGTTCGTCTCCCTCTGCTAAAATAAGTTCTGCAC
>CAKVFO010000091.1 GCA_934746785.1 uncultured Clostridium sp.
CCTGCTAATCAAGTTTTATTTGAAATTTACCAAAAACTAATTCAATCTAAGCCAAAGAAAGTAGCTATTGGTGCTATAATGCACAAATTAATAAATCACTTTTTTGCAATACTAAGAGATCAAAAGCCCTTTGAAATGAGGCTTCCTGAAGCACATAAAAAGTTATACTTAGATAGTAATTTAAAAGAAGTAATATAACATACATTTTTTAACACTATCTTGTCCATTATTCGTTAAATGATAATGGTTTATTAAGTATACCCTTTTTTCAAAAATACTTAAAAAAATTTTTTATTTTTTTGTATAACTGGTCTATACATTAAAAAGATACTGTATCAAAAAGAATAAAATATCTCTTTTTAATACAGTATCTTATACTATTTACTATTCCTCAACATTTATATCTTCTGCTGATGAAAGCCCTAATCTTTTTCTTCTTCTTAATATGAATCCTGCAGTTCCCATTGCTACAACTGCAACAACTGCTGCTATGGAAGAATATAATATTTTTTTATTTGTAGTAATCTTAGATAATAAAGTCTTTTCTGCAACAGCAAATTTAACTGTTTGAACTGTTGTATTTCCCGCTTCATCTGTTCCTTTTAATACTAATTCATAATCCTTTATATCATTAAAGTTAAGTTTTACAACTTGTTGTCCATACTCTTCACTTGTTTCACCATCAGCTGCTTCTCCATTAACAGTTATACCATT
Source organism: uncultured Clostridium sp. (assembly GCA_934746785.1). Lineage (GTDB taxonomy): Bacteria > Bacillota > Clostridia > Clostridiales > Clostridiaceae > Clostridium. The sequence goes on from CAKVFO010000091.1 coordinate 715, forward strand.
TATAGTATCTAATGGATTGTCAAGCATAACAGTTGCAGACATTGCATCATAATAAGTTTCTCCATCTGCTACCCCATCAATGATGAATTTAGGTGCTGTCTTATCTAGAATAAATTCTACACTTAATTCTGATATATTACCTGCTTTGTCCATTACTTCTATATATAAAACATGTTTACCTTCTTCATCAATAACATCACCCATGTGATATTCTTCTCCATCTAAAGTAAGTGCAATAATAGTATAATCACTTAAATCTTCAATTAAGAATTTAGGTATAAAATCTTCTGTAAAATACTTTCCTGATATAGGATTTTCAAATTTTATTACAGGTCCATCTTTATCAATTGTAAAACTTATACTTTGGCTATTAGAATTTGTAGCTAAATCAGTTCCTATAAGTTTCAAATTAAAATCATTCTGTGTATCTATTTTAGTACCTGAAGTAAATGGTTCACCATTTAAAGTTGATGATGTATTAGCGTAATCAAGATTAGTATCTGTTATATCAAATTCAGGAGTTAAATCTTTATTAAAGAATCCACTCATTATACCTGATATTGATATTTCTGGATTAGTAGTATCAACTGTGAATAAAGAATCAATAGTTGTTACATTACCTGCTTTATCTTGTGCTGTAACTGTATAGTTATATTCCATTTCTTGAGATGCCATTGATACATTACCTGTAACATCTGCACCATTTAAAGTAACTTGAGTTATATAATCTTCAGAGTTATCTAATACAAATTGTGGTGTAAATATTCTATTAATATATTCACCATACTTAAGTTCACTTCCATCATCACCTTTGATAGCTTTAATATCTGGTGCTGTTTTATCTATTGTAAACTTAACTGTTGATATTGCAGTATTTCCTGCTTTATCAGTAGTAGTAAATACTATTTCATATGTACCTTCCCCTGAGAAAGTTTCTTTTAAGAATGCCTTAATCCCTTCTACAGTAAATTCACCAACACTATATTTTTCACCATCTCTAGTTACTTCTGCAGTATTAGTTGCTTGATTGTTATCTATACTTACAAGCTCAACATCTTTATCTACATTGTAATATGCATCATTTTCTACTCCAGTAATTGATTGTACTGGTGCAGTCTTATCTACTGTAAATGTTAAAGAAGGTAATGTAGTTACATTTCCTGCTTTATCTTGTGCAGTTACTGTAACAGTATACTCTGCATCTTCAGTAAACTCATTATATATGTTTGAATAATTAGGACATTCTCCATTCAAATCAAATTCATAGTTCTTGTTTTCTACAGTTCCATCTGGATATTTCTTAACTATATTTACATAAGTTAATTCAGTATTTTCTTCTAAATATTTTTCAGTAATATTAACTTTTAAAGTTCTATCATAATTTATGTAAGTTCCATTTAATGAATCAAAGTCTTCAATGTTAACCTGTGGTGCTGTCTTATCTATAATGAATTCAACTTCTTTAATATCATTTTCTCCATTACCTGACTTATCTTTTGATTCAAGTCTTATTTTGTATTCTCCATCCGTTGTGAATAAATATTCTCCTTCAGCTTTTCTTTCTTCTATAATAAATGGATTTACTATTTCTTCTCCAGCTGGTTCATACTCTTCACCATTCTTAAATATAGTAACCTTAGCAGTATCTAAGTTAACATCTTCAGTCTTCACCTTTATTTGTCTATCTGTATTATAGTATAACTTTCCTTCTTCAAGACCTTCTATAGACTTTGTTGGAGGTTCTGTATCAAATGTATAATCTATATCGTTCTTCTCACTTACATTGCAAGCTTTATCAACTACTTTTATTGATGAAATATTATATTCTGCTTCATCACTAAATTCTGCTTCATCTGATAAATTTACTACTTTAACACTACTATCAATATATATTTCCTTAGTATTATCAGCATAAACTTCATCATTACCATCTAAATGCTTTATTATCTTTGTGTAATTTATAGTCATTAAGCATCCTTCTTGGAATGCATCCTTACTCTCAATTTGAATATCTGGAGTACTATTAAAATATGACTTAACATTTGTAATAGTTAAATCTGGTGCTTTTCTATCTAAAACAAAGTATAAAGCTCTTTCGCTTTCATTATCACAATTATCTACAGAATATATAGTAACTTTATATTTACCATCATTATTTAATGTAATAGATTTTGTGTCAGTAAAATATTCTACTGATTCCTCTGTTTCTGAAGCATTACCTTCTTGATCTACTGGTGTTCTCTCAACTTTTATGTATGTAGCTTTTTCATCAACTGTTTCATCATCATTTAATTTAGGATAATTTTCAGTAACTGTTGTATCTATTTTTACGCCTTCTTCATTATTTATATAAGGCATGCTATCATCATTATTGTATTTAGAATCATCTACTTCTTCATCATTAACTTTAATATTTAATAATGGAGCATCAGCATCTCTTTGGAATTTAATAGTCTCAATAACTGTTTTTCTGCCTGACATATCTTCTGCAGTTGCAGTTAAAGTATATTTTCCATCCTTATTAACTTCATAATTATATTCTTCACCATTATTTAAAGGCTGTTCAATCACCTCTGTTGGCTCATTTTTACTGTCTCTAGTTATATTTACTTTGGCTTCTTTGAAGTTATCATCATAAGCATTTAACTTAATTTTTGGTGTTTCATCAGGACCTTTTCTAAACTTATCTCCATCTTCTACTCCTGAAATAGTAAGTTCTGGATTAGTTTTATCTACATTAATAAAATAAGTTTCCTCTATTTTATTTTTTGCATAATCTTCTGCATTTACTTTTATAACATATACGCCTTCATCTTCTGCCTTAAAGTTTAGAAATTCATTGTTTGTCTCATCTAACATGTGCCAGCCCTTAAAAGCTTGAATACTTCTTGTTTTCTCATTTATATTAATATCAGTTACAGATATTGATATATCTTTTCCTTCTTGAAGATACGCTTTATTATCACTATTGAAAGTAAGTTTTTCCCCTGAAGCCTTTATTGATACATCTGGCTGCTTTGAATCAAATATAAATTTATAAGTCTTTTCTTCCTCTTTTGTAGGATTCATCTCATTCCACATTGCAAACTTATATATTATCGTATAACTGCCCTCACTAGGAACACGTATTAAACCATTAGAAGGAGTAATTTGACCTTGTAGTACTTCTTTACCTGTTTCATCTGATATAATAGTGTAATCAATACTTTGAGTCGCTAAAGATTTCCATGTATCTTCTGAAAAAGTAACATTGGTTTCTAATTCTTTGATATAATATACCTGCTCATTCTTCGATGCATCTTCTACATGCATATGAAACTCATCATACTTTATTTGAAATTTAATATTGCTAATAGTTGTAGAATTACCGGCTTTATCATATACCATAATATTTATTTTATATAATCCCTTAGTATTAAATCTTAAAACAAACCTATTATTTATATTATCAAATTCTAATGAGGAAAACCTCCCATTAATATTATTGTCCTTACCTAAAAAAACATCTTCAAATGTTTCTCTACCTGAAAAAATACTATCTTTATAAGTACCATTAACAACTATTTTATCTATATTTTCCTCATTAAATGAAAAATTCAAGTCAGCACTACCATCTATGCATTTTCCTAAAATCTCAGATTCATTTAACATATTGAAACATGGATTAGCTTCATCTTTTATTAGATAGAAAATATCTTCTTCTTTTTGTATATTCCAGGCATTTCCTTCAGGAAAATCAACCTTTACTTGAACTAACTTTCCATCTTTATAATTTGATGTTGGTTCAAAAGTAACTTGAAATACTCCCGGTTGTTCTTGAATATTATCTATTTTTATATCACTTTCAGTTGTAAGATCTTTAAATGAATCATTAACATCATTTCCACTTCCTACACTTACAGTAAACGGTTCAGCTGACTTTAACTTTTTATCCTTATCTGAACTTAGATATTTACTTAAATCAACCTTAAAAGTAATTTCTTTATTACTTCCATCACTATTCGGTACAAAACTAGCATACCATTGATCTGTAAAGCTATTTTTACACTGCCATACATTATCATCATTAAGCTTTATAACAACTTTACTTTCACTTGAAGAATATACCGCTGTTGAGATTCCCCCTATTAAAGCAATGACTAAGATAGCAATAAACAAAAATATCTTCTTCTTCTTCCTTTTGCTCAAACTTATCCCCCCTAATTTTATTTAAATAATTGTATCTGAATGTGTAACAATTATTTCAAACTCTTTTGTGAATGTTTCTGAGAAACCATCTTCTGGTTTTTCTTCTCCTAAAAGACTAGTTTCCTCTTCATCCTCTTCACTCATTCCCAATAAGCTTGTCTCATCCTCATTGTCAAGTAAGTTTGTGTCATCTTCACAATCTAATAAAGAAGTTTCATCCTCGATTAAATCTGTATTTTCTTCTATACCATTTTCATCTAACATACAAGTATCTTCTTCCCCCATAATACTTGTATCATCATTTATAACAATAGAAGTTTCACCCTCATCTACTCTTGATTTATCTTCATCAAGAATATTAGTTTCCTCAACTTCCATTATGTCTGTGTCTTCTATAATGTTAGTATCATCTACCTCCATTATTCCTGTATCTTCTATCAATTCATCCTGTTGAATTATATTAGTATCTTGCTCTTCACCTTTAGACTCTTCTCTTTCTATAATTCTTCCAGTCTTTTCACCTTTCCTAGGTCCTACATAATAAGATTTAGTACTTTGCCTGTCTTCAATTTCTTTTTTGCTTCTAATTTTAACTTCTTCTTTCTTCTTAACCTTTACTGTAGTACTAACTGCCTTTGCCTTCTTATTATTTTTTTGTCTTTTAATCTTAACTTTTTTCTGAAGCTTTATTCCTAAAAGATCACATACAATTTCAATTACATTGCACTTAAAGAAAGCAACTATGGTTGAAATTAATGTAACAGCTGTCAAAACACATCCTACATAAAATAATATTTTATAATTCATAGCTTTCCTCCTAAAGTACTATATAATTTCAAGATTGCTCATTCTTCTTTTTATCTTCTTCAAGTCATCACTATCAGCAGAACCATTAATATTCACTGCTTGATTATAGTAAGAAAGAATTTGACTATAATTTCTTGAAGCAGTATCCTTTTTCTGTTCAACATCAAGAAGAACTCCAATTAATTTTGAATATCCCTTAATATTATTAGGATATTCCTTAACAACCTTAGAATAATATTCTATAGCTGATGTATATTCTTCTGTTGCAGTACAAATATCTCCTATCTTTATAAGAAGTTCACTCTGATTTGCCACATCTAAATCTAAAGCTTCATTATATAAATTAATAGCTTTTTCATAATAAGATGATGCTGTCTGTTTATCCACACTCTTACTAGCCTTACTATTATAAGCATCTCCTGCTTTCTGCTTATAATCTAATTCATATCTTAAGCTTAATTTGCTATCATCCATAGTTTCTAAAGTATGTTCTGCCTTTTCGATTATTTCAATAATCTTGTCATTAGCATCATTTATCTGCCCTTTATAAGAACTATAAATACTTGTTAAAGTCTTATAATTAGCAAGTTTCTTTTCATCATTAGATGATTCATCCACATATCTTTCAAAGCTTGTAAGCTTATTTTCAAATTCACTATAATCAATATTCATAGTGCTCATACTTTCTGCTATTGGTATATAGTACTGTGCATCTTGAATCTTCTTTGCATTAACCATCTTAAAATACTTAAGAGCTAAAGGATAATTCTTGTTTTGTAAATATGTCATAGCAGTTTTAAATAAAACTGTATCATTTTTTTGTATGTTACCATTCTTCTTTTTTATGTACCCATCAACTTTAGATAAACCTGTTGATGCATCTCCCATATCACTATAAACATCTAAAAGATTTATATAGCCTTCTGGTTCTTCTGGATCAACCTCTGTAATAGCTTTTTCTAAAAGTTCTACACTCTTTGGATAATCCTTATTTAAATAAGAGACACTTGCTTGATTAATAAGCTCTTTATAATTTGTGCTTTGACTATTCTTCATTCCACTATGCATAAATATTGTAAAAATCAAAGATACAATAAGAGCTGCAAAACTTCCTAAAAATAATCCCATCTTTTTAATTTGTTCCTTTTTATATGAACTAGAAAGCTTATTTATATTTTCTAAATCATATAAAAGTTCAGATGCTGTTTCATATCTTTCATTAGGATTTTCCTTCATACATGTACTGATAATATGATCTAATCCCTCTGGGTAAGATGGATCTATTTCTCTTATAGACTTTAGATTTAAGTTACTTTTAAAAGACGCACCTGTTACAAGCTGATACATAGTAACCCCTAAGCTATATATATCAGTTCTAGCATCTGTTTTCTTTCCTGAGATTTGTTCTGGAGCAGCATAGGTGCTTGTACCAAAGTTAGGAGCAGAACTTCCATTTTGCTTTATAGAAATTCCAAAGTCTATAAGCTTTATTTTTCCTTCTGGAGTAAGCATTATATTATGAGGTTTCATATCTCTATAAATTATAGGAAGCGGTCTTCTTGTATGAAGATAATCAAGAACATCACTAAGCTGTTTACTCCATTCAATAACCTCTTCAGGAGAAAACTTACCTTCTCTATCAAGCTTTTTCTTTAAAGACTCCCCTTCTATATAATCCATAACAACATAAATATGATTATCCCCTTCAATAATGTCATATATCTTAGGTAAATTAGGATGATCTAGAGCTGTCATAAGATCTGCTTCAGCTTTTAAACATTCTAATAACACATCATTATTAATCTTGTTATCTTTTCTTATATCTTTTACAGCAACTGATTTATTTAATCTATCATCCGCAGCAAGATATACAATACTCATGCCACCTCTGCCAATTTCCTTAAGTATTTCATATCTGTCATCAATAACTGTTCCTATATTAATCAAATCAAATCACCTACTTACATAACAACTTTAAAAGCTATAGCTGAAATATTATCTCTTTCATTTCTATTTTTAACTCTCTCTATAACTTCTTTAGTTTTAGTTGTAATATCTTTTTCATTGTCTAAATTCAAAGCATTAAAATCAAGTACTATCTCTTTTTCCTTTAACTTTTTATAGAATCCATCCGAACAGACAATATAAACTTCACCATTCTCTATAACTCCAGTTGACATAACTGGCTCTACCTCTTCTCTTGCTCCAATGCACTGAAGAAGAACATTTCTTCTAGGATGATTTTCTGCCTCTTCCTTTGTTAAATTTCCTCTGTCTACCTCTCTTTGGACATAAGTCTGATCCTTAGTAAGTTGTTCAGCCTCATTACCAACTCTATAAGCTCGGCTATCTCCTACCTGCATTATGTAATATTTATCATTAACTGATAAAAACAAAGTCAGAGTAGTTCCTAAAGTCTTATTTTCTTTTCTTCCAAAACTTAATATTTTCTTATTAATAGAAGAAACTAAATGCGAAAGTTCATTATATATGTATTCACTATCTGCAATATCAAAATCTATATCAGGGAGTTTTTCATCAAACCATATGCTTATATCTCTAACTGCTGTAGAACTTGCAACTTCCCCTAAAGCCAGCCCTCCCATACCATCGCATATAACAAATAAGCCTATTCTGCCATAAGGACTTTTAGCTGTTTTAATAAGAATAGCATCTTGATTAACATTTTTTCTTATCCCAACATCAGTATGATATCCAACAACAAAATTCATCAATAAATCTCCTTACTGAAAATAATATATTTATATTTATATTAATAAAACCCGAAGGTTTATTTTGTCACATCTATCCTTCGAGTTAATTTTTCTTATAATAAAACGATTTTTTATACATGTCATATTATATATTATGTAGAATTTTATGTTAATAGGACCATTTTCACTTTTTTATAGGACTAAAGTCCCATTATTTACATTTTTCTAACAACTTATACAAAAAAGTTATTAAAGAAACAACTTTTTTTATTAATTTCTTTAATAACTCTATAAATAATTATTATTTTCTTTTTCTAGATTTAACAGCTCCTGCTAGTGATACAAATGCTAATGATAATACTCCTACTGCTCCTGCATCACCTGTCTTTGGTGATTCTTCAGAAACTTTATTAATTGTTGTTGTCGCTTTAGTATTATTTCCTGATACTGCTGGTACTTCAGTTTCTGGTTCTGCTATAGGGTTAGTTACCTTAATTGGCTGAGTTATAGCAGCATCGTAATAATATGTTGTATCAGCCTCTTTTTGAGCAATTACTTTATATGTAACATTTTTAGATGATGTTACATTAAAGAATGTTATTTCCTTAGTTTCCGGATTATATTTTCCTACATTTTCATCTATTTCAACATCTGTCACATATTCTCCATATGGTATTTTATAAGTAACGTCTCCTGCTTCAGTTACTATTTCAGGTAAAGTAGCTGTTTGATTTTCTGCTCTTACAAATTTACTGTTGCGTTCAAAGATTGCAGTTGGATCTGATATATTATTTCCATTTAGCCCTAAAGCTTCAATCTTATAATCTTTAAATTCTGCTAACTTAGATATATCTGATATATTACAGTTATATAATTTCAAATAATCATATCCACCATCTTTAATAAAACTATCTAAATCCGATACACTAGTATATGACAAATCTAATTGTTGTAATTCTGGTAAATATTTAAGCACAGATACATCTGTTAATGGACTCCTTTTTGATTCTGTACCTGTTATTTTTAGCTTGCTTAATTCATCCATATTTTTAATACCTGATATATCCTTCATATTAGGTGCATTTTTTATAATTAAAGTTAATAACCACATATTTTTTATATCATCTAAGTTTTCATTTGATACTTCAGCCAGATTTAACTCTATTACTCCTAAGCCACCAACATAACGTAAGTCAACCGCACCCTTATATATGTCTAAAACCCTTAAACTTTTAATACTATTTAATGCTGTTAAATCAGCTCCTGTAACATCATCTATAGTTAACCCGTCTAGTTGTTCAGCATACTGTAATCCTTCAAGACTTGTTATGTGTCCTTTTACAAATAAAGTTTGTATGTTTTTCATATCTCCCTTAGTGACATAATCTTTATCAAATCCTACGTTAGAATTATGTATAATATTATATTCTAAAACTTTATCTGGAATGTTAATTATTTCATCATCATCATTATTATCATCATAATAATTATTATATCTACTAGTATCCTTAGGAGATTCTTTTATAGACTCCTCCTTTTCTACAACTGGTGCAGCTTCTTCAACTTTTGTTTCTGCAGCTTCTGCTTTTTCCTCTGTTGTTTCAACTACTTGTGCATCATTTTTTTCCTCTAATTCTACTGCATTTACAGGCACTGCTTGTACCGCTAAAGCTGTTGCTAGAGCTACCACTGATACTTTTTTACTTATTTCACGTGCTATTTTACTCATTTGTAATCCCCCTATTTTTTTATATTGTTTAAAAACGACTATTCCTCATTTTAACCCAAATTATAGCAAAAAAAAATGCAACTTTATTCCTTTTTTATACAGGACTAAAGTCACATTTATTAGAAAATTATATATTTTTTTATTACTTACTATTTTTCTTGTGAATTACAATTGCAATAATACATAATGAAATTACTACTGTTGATGCAATTATTATAACTATACTACTGTTTGTTTTTTCTTCTTCTTTACTTGAATCTTTTTCTTCACTACACTCCTCTTCAGACTCTGAATTAGATTTATTGTTGCTTCCATTACTATTTTCCTCTTCTTCATCACTATTTTCTTTTATTCCATCATTACTATCTCCTGTAGAATTACTTTCTTCTTGTTCCTTATCTAGACTATCCTCTAATGTAGAATCTTCTGCTTTTTTAATAAGTTCTACCTTAACATCACTTTTCTCTTTAGTCTGAGGAACTTGTGCTGAATTCTCTCCAGTTTCCTTATTTGATTCAATAACATTAGTGACCTTATATATATCACCTTCGCTTGTCTTAAAAGTATAGTCTCCCTTTTGCATGTTATCATTATTTCTATTTATTAATTGAAAGTTAATATTGTCAGCTCCTACACTTATCTTTCCATCCTTCAATGCCTTTCCTTTAATAGTAGCAAAATCATAATTACCGCTAAACCCTGGATTATCCCCTAAAAGTGTAAAACAATATCTAGCCCTATTACCATCCTTATCTGTCTCTTTGTAAGGTTCATAAACACCTGCTGACTGTATACTATCATTAATATCTATAGAATCTATTTTAACTAAAGTATTATCATAAGTATAAGTAAAAGAAGCTGCAAACAAATTTGATAAGTCACTTATATCAATCTTTATAGTGAAATCTTCTCCTGCCTTAAAATTACTTTCTTCTCCACCTTCAACATTAATATTAATTAAAGCTCCATTTTCATCAGCATAAACTATTTGAAAGTTCCCACTTACCAACATAAGAAAAGCTAATATTACTATAATAAATAATCTCTTAAAATTCTTCATATCTTCCCCTCTTTAACTAACTTAACTTGCTTGAAATCATTACAATATCATATATATCAATAATTCCATCATGATTCATATCATGTGCTGAATTCCATCCACTGCTTGAAGAAGTCTTATTATAATTCTTAGCTATAAGACTTAAATCATGAACATCAATCTTTGCATCCCAATTAAAATCTTCTTTATCAAAATAATTTTTCCCATTATTAATTAGTTTAACTGTATTGGCTGGAATATAACCTTTTACATTCCAGTTATAATTACCATCAAAACTTCCTATTTTTGAAGTTATTTCTGGATTTATTGCATAACATAACTTTCCGTTTATATTTCTAGCTGCACTTTTATTAAATGTAGAAACTGCACCTATATGACTTCCTGATTTAGATACATTATTTAATATATTATATAAAACATTTTGAGATGAACTATAAACAGAAGATGATTGATTATGTAGTAATAATTGCTCCTTATTGTAATCTTTCATCGCATTTATATTACCTCCAGCTATTCCATAATCAATCTGAAAAGCAAAATTAGCCGCCTTTTCTGACCAATAGGGATCTGATGCGTAATATACATTAGCTCCAAACTCTTTATTTCCTAGGAAACCTCCATAATCTCTCCAATCAGCTGGATTTGAATATCCCTTAGAAATTAGATACTTTGCAAATTCATTAATACATGATTCTACTGAAGAAAACTTTGATGCATTTTCTGATGTATGATCATCAGTTGCATTAATACCAAATAAGTTATTATTATTTTTTGCAAAATTTGATGTTCCCATAGCGGATTCATTCATAGCAACTCCTAAGGCTAATAAAGCATTAACTCCATACTTTTCTTGTGCATTTATAAAATACTGACCTGTTCCTCTAAGTTTACTTGATGAATCAGTAACACTATTAATATAATTATTTAATTCTGCTGCTGAATGGCTTGTTCTACTTCTAAAAGGTAAATAATTAAAATAGTTATAATATGGATTATTAGGATTAACAGAAGCAGATGTACTATTTCTCTGTAAGTCCTTTGTCAATGTTTTAAGGGCAGATGCAGTTCCATTAGAACCATCATAAAAATAATGTCCATCATAACTATAATAAGTTTTTCCTTCATTTAGATAAGATGGAGCAACACCTATGTTCCTTGAAAATCCTTTCCCTTTAATATCCATACTTATTGAAACATAATGAACTAAAACACCATTTTTAACAGTATAATAACTAGGATTAGTAACAGCTGTAATAGGCTGAATAATAAGGTCTCTGTTATTGTACTTATACCCTCCTGTAGTTCTTGAAATATCTTTATTCATCCATCCTTTATAGCCTGATACTAATACTTTAGCTTCTCTAGCATTTTCTTGTATTATAGGAACCTCACTTATAAAGCTATCATGAATATATGTATAACTAGTTCTCATTGATGAATCAGTATATACATAAGATAAAGATGTATCATCCCCCTGACTTGATTGATAGTTTTTCCATACACGTCCTATAGATTCTGTAGCATATTGAATATATCCATTAGAATCAATAACTGTAGGCACAGCTATTTGCCCTGCCATTCTTACTTTATTGCTATTCTCCTCTACCCTTGCCATAGCAACTGCTTCTTCATAAGTTTCACAACTTCCTACAAACGTATAATCTCCATTTTCATAAGAAATTGCTACTTCATAATTATCCTTAGTCTTAGGTAGAAGAACCTCATAACTTTCCTTTTCTTCTTCACCTTCTCTAATCTGCTTAAGTTCCTCTTCATTAAATAGCTTTCCACCTTCACTAATGGAACTTAAGTTTTTTCTTTTCTCATAAACTTGTACCTTTTCATATTTTTCTCCTACTTTCCCTAATTGAGCTGCATGTACCTTATTAGGAAAACAAGTAATAGAAAATATAGATACTAATAAAACTAGTAATCCTCTCTTCACATTTCTCACCTCCCCCACTTTATACCCTTAATTTAACATAAAACCTTTAAAATTCCAATATTAATACAAAAAAGGGGGTGTAAAAAAACTCCCCCGAACTAAAAATCGCTGTAGGCATTAAGCTTACAGCGATTTTTGGTATAATTAATT
>CAKVFO010000092.1 GCA_934746785.1 uncultured Clostridium sp.
TAAAATACACAAAATCCTCCTTTTCCATCTTTAACTTATTAGCAATTTCTTTTGAAGGATTAATAACTTTGAAGTCAATTACCTTAGTTTCTATTTTATCCCCTATATGACTTCCTGAAAAGCCACTAAATTGTTTAGGTGTACTTATATCTGTAATTTCGTCCCTATCTACATCCTTTACAAAAGTTCCTGACCCTCTTCTTTTTATTACACTTCCATTCATCACAAGCTTATCCATCGCTTTTTTTATTGTGATTCTACTTACATTATATTGAATACACATTTCTTTTTCTAAAGGAAGCTGATCATTAGGCAAATATTGACCATTATTTATCTTCTTCTGTATATCCAATGCAATCTGCTCATACTTTAACATTACAACACCCCTTTTTCCTTTTAATTGTATTATATCATTTTACTTACATTGCATAAATTGAATATATTTAATTTATTGTCATTAAAATAATTTTACACATATATTTATAATAATAGTATTAATAAAATAGGAGTTTCCATGGAAAATATTATTGATAAAATTTCTGAAATAGAAAACCTGATTGGCAACACTCCAATGGTTGAAATTTCTTTTATCTATAAAAATAAACAATGTAAAATTTATTCCAAAATTGAATCATACAACTATACGGGCAGCATTAAAGATAGAATGGCTATATATATATTAAAAAGAGCCTATATTGAAGATAGATTAAAAGAAAACTATACAATAATAGAAGCTACTAGTGGTAACACAGGAATCTCTCTCTCTGCTATAGGTACCTATCTAGGAAATAAAGTTAAAATTTATATGCCTGAATGGATGAGTAACGAACGCAAACTGATATTAAAGAGTTTTGGTGCTGAAGTAAACTTAGTTTCAAAAGCTGAAGGCGGCTTCCTACAATGTATAGTCAAAACCATTGAAGAATCATGTCAAAATAACAACATATTTTTACCATCTCAATTTGCTAATGAAGATAATATTTCTTCACATTACCTAACAACAGGGCCTGAAATACTTGAAACTCTACTTAAACATAAATTAAAACCTGATGCTTTTATATCTGGTGTTGGCACTGGCGGAACTTTAATGGGTATTAGCAAATTCTTAAAGGAATTTGATTCATCTATAAAAGCATATGCACTAGAACCTGAAAGCTCACCAACACTTTCTAATGAAACAATAGTCAATAGTCATAGAATTCAAGGAATAGTTGATGAATTTGTACCACCTCTATTTAAAAAGGATAAGATAAATTCAATAGTAAGCGTAGACGATGGTGATGCTATTACAATGTCTCAAAAAATTGCTTCTGAATTGGGCTTAGGTGTTGGTATATCTTCTGGTGCAAACTTTCTTGGCTGCATTAGAGTGCTTGACTTATTAGGATTAGATTCTACTGTCTGTACTGTTTTTCCTGATGACAACAAAAAATATTTAAGTACCGATCTTTCTAAAACTCAAACTATAAAAGATAACTTCTTGTCAGATAAGATATCTCTTTTAGATATAAAAGTTTTATAAAATAATTATAGTATCGCATAATAACAAAAAGCAAAATTATTTTTATTTAAGGAGATAAAAGTAATGTTTTAATATAAATAATTCAAATTTGGTATTGTTAAAAATATTACTTTTATCCTCTATTTTACCTTTTACATACTTTCATAGACTATAACTTAAGCACTTTTTATATCTAAAATTTTCCAAATCCAAAACCTACATCTTTAGCTGTATGAGAATCTGAACCATAAATTTTAGTTATTCCACTTTTATCTATTAAGTTATTTAATAAACCAGATGGATATACCTCTTTACAGTATTTTTTTCTTATCCCTGCAGTATTATAATCTATATCATATTGCCTTTCTTTTATTTCTTTTATCATTTTAAGCATCAATTCTTTATTATTATATTCACAAGGATATACCTTATTAAAAATTCTCACTAAAGAAGGATGTCCTATCCTATTCGCTTTAAATGTCCCAAATTTAGCTTTAATAGATTTAATCACTGTAGAATAATATAAATCATAAAAATTTTCAATAGAACCAGTTAGCTCAATTAATTCCTTATATTTTTCTACACTATAATCAATGCAGTAATATTCATCATTAAATTTTACAAAATGTACTGATAATATTGAATCTTCTAAATCATTTTTATACTCTTCAAGTATTCTAGAAGTCTCTTCTTCTAATCCTTCAAGATAATCAATCTCAGCTCCAACTAGTATGTTAATTTTACCTTTATACTTCATCTTAATTCTTTTTACTGCTTTAATGTACTCTTTGAAATTCTCTTCATCCGGCGCTGATTCTTCTATTATCTTATCATCTATAAATCCTTTCGGTAATGGAAGATGTTCTGTAAATGAAATTTCTTCAAGACCTTCTTCTAATGCTTTTTGAACATACATTTCAAGACTATCCTTTGTTCCATGAGGACAGAAAGGCGAATGAATATGTCCATCCTTTTTTGCGTTTATCATAATATTCCCTCCAATTTTTTAGTTTCCTCATTGAGGTTTTACTTTGTTTTTCTATATACGAAATATTAAAAGGTATATATTTTTCCATTTAATTTATATATTCTTTTGAAAACCACTCTTTATTTAACGCAAGAAAACATAAAATTTATAATTAATTAATTTGTTAAGAATTTTATCTAGATAATACTTACCTGCTAATTGAGACATTATAGTTATTATAAAATCCTCCTGCTGATTTATACTTTTTACTTGTCCTTCAAATATTCTTAGAAGACTATCATATACTTCTTTAAAATCTTTTCTATTATAATCATATTCTATATCTAAATCATCTAAGAAATTATCTGTATATGAATAATTAAACTTCTTTATGATTTCATCTGTTGTTTTTTCATTTTTCCGCTTTTCTTCATCACTATATTTCTTTAAATTAATATTCAATTTACTATCTATTGCAAACCATTTTGTTCTTATTGAATTATACACTGTTTTAACCCCTATTTACTTTAAAATCATTCCCTTAAAAGGCTTTAATAAAATACTTATTCTATTATTATTCACCTTAATTAACTCTCCTGACAACTGATCCTCAAGGTACTCTTTATCATTAACTTCAAATTCTAGCCTGCTAGTATTATCTGATAAGTTTAGTAAAACATATATACTTTCATCATCTAAATATCTCTTAAATACATATTGCTCATTTCTTATTAAAATTTGTTTATATGCTCCACGCCTTAATGCCTTAGAATTATCTCTTGTTTTTGCCAAACTTCTTATATGTTCAAGAATATATTTATTTTCACTTATAATGTTATTAATATCTAAATCCGGTCTTAAATCTTCATCAGTATTATTTTTCTTCACTCCTTCTATACCCCATTCACTTCCGTAGTATATGGAAGGTATCCCAGGCATCGTAAATAGTAAAGTATACACATTCTCTAAATACTCTTTTTTATTAAGTTTATTAATTATTCTATCTACATCATGATTATCTACAAAATTATATAAATTTAAATCCTTATATATTGCATAATCTCCACTCTGCCTATTTATAGAATAGGCTATCTCAAAATAATTTTTATCATTATGAGAAGAATATATTCCTTTATAGCATTCATAATTAGTTGTGGTATCTAACATCTCTTTATTAGCCCAAAGTTTATAATCACCATGAATTACTTCTCCCATTAACCATAATTGTTTCTTACCATCACAGAAGCTTTTCAAACTTCTAAAGAAATTTCTATCCATGTAATCAGCAGCATCTAACCTAATACCGTCTATGTCAAATTCATCAATCCAATATGAAATACAACTAAATAAATAGTTTTGAACTTCAGGATTCATTATATTAAGTTTTACTAATGAATAATGTCCATTCCATCCCTCATAAGTAAAGCCATCTCCCTTGTAAATCTCATTACCAAATTTAATATTCTGAAACCAATTAATATACTTTGACTTATCTTTATTTTTTATTAAATCTTCAAAAGCCCAAAATTCTCTACCTACATGATTAAATACTCCGTCTAAGACTATCTTTATATTGTTTTTATGAAGCTGTTCACATATTTTCTTAAAATCTTCATTAGATCCTAACCTTCTATCTATCTTTTTGTAATCTTTAGTGTCATATCCATGAGTGCTTGACTCAAAGACTGGCCCTAAATATAGTGCATTTACATGCATACTCTTTATATGAGGTATCCATTCTTCAATCTTTTTTATCCTATTTACAGTAACATCTTGAGTATTTACTTTTGGTGCACCACAAAAACCCATTGGATAAATATGATAAAATATACTGTCCTTAGCCCAATCAATCATAACCATATACCACCTTTCATTTTTTTCTATTTTAACATAAATATGATAATAAATAATTATCTTTATTATAATATTTTCATTAAAAATATATATGAAGAAATCTATTTTCATAATCGTTTACATTTTTTTGAATTTGATTTATAATTATAATTAATAAAATTTAGAGGATATTTTTCTTTTATTTGTTTAAACTATTTTTGTTTAATTTATTATAGAAAGGATGGATTGTTATGAAATATGATAATAATAAATTACAACCTTGGATTCAATTCACGCGTTTCTTTGAATCCATTTCCTGTATAACCAGACTTTCAGCACATCACTTTAAAAATAATGCTGACTTAAACAAAAGATTACGAAATTTTTATGTATCAATAATTGATATAGATAATGCATTTACACGCACATGTTATGAAATTCGTAATGGGCAAGATTTAAACGTTAATTTAGATAATTTTAATATTCCAAAACTAAACGCAGATTCATTAAATAATATTGATGAACTAAAACAATTATTTTTAGAAACAATTAATGAAACAGAAGAACCTTTAAATTATATTTTAAATGATTTTCCTGAAAATACAGATAATAGATTCAACTATTTAAAAGAACCTATTAAAAATTTTCTTAATTCAGTTAAACAAGTAAATACTATTCTTTAATTAATAATATAGTTTTTTATGCATAGTATCAAAGAGAGGTGATTATTATGTACAATTCATTCGATAAAAGTCTTACAGAATTTGCTTTCTTAATCGAAAGAATGTCTATTGTTACAAAAGATTTTTTGAATCACTTAACTAAAAAAGATGATACTTTCAGTTTAATATCTAAGATATACAAAAGCACTCAGTCTATTAATTATGAGTTTATTAAATTATGTTATAATATTAGATCTGATGAAAACTTAAGCATAAACTTATCTGGAATTAATTCCATTGATATTCCAGTAAATAAAATTAAAACCATTCATGAATTTAAGATTTTCATAGATTCTAGTACAGAATCTTTAAAAAATCCATTAAATTTTATTTGTGAAGCATCAAAAGATTATTCTTTAAAATTAAAACAAGAGATAAGTAACTATATTAAATTAATTAATGATTTAAAAAAGATTGCTGACGATATTTAATAATCGTCAGCAATTTATTATCTATCACTAATATTAATATACTTTTGTCTTTCTTGCACATTCATATATGCTGGACGCATTATCTTATCAGCATTTATTAATTCTTCAACTCTATGTGCACACCATCCTGAAATTCTTGCTATGGCAAATATAGGTGTATACAACTGTAATGGAAGGTCTAACATACTATAAACAAATCCACTATAAAAATCTATATTTGCACTTACACCCTTGTATGTCTGTCTTTCTTCCGCTATTACTTCTGGTGCTAAACGTTCTACCAAAGAATATAATCCATATTCTTTAGTAAGTCCTTTTTCTTCTGATAGATTCTTTACAAACTTTTTAAATATATTAGCTCTTGGGTCTGATATTGAATATACAGCATGGCCCATCCCATAAATTAATCCTGATTTATCAAATACTTCTTTGTGTAATATAGCTCTCAAATATCTTTTAACTTCTTCTTCATCTTCCCAATCACTAATATTCTTCTTCATATCTTCAAACATTTGCATTACTTTTTTATTAGCGCCGCCATGTTTTGGTCCCTTCAAAGATCCTAATGCAGCTGCTATTACTGAATAAGTATCTGTTCCTGAAGAGGAAACTACATGAGTAGTGAATGTAGAATTATTTCCGCCACCATGTTCAGCATGTAAAACTAATGCCAAATCTAGAATTCTTGCTTCTAGTTCAGTATATTTGCTATCTGGTCTAAGCATATATAAAATATTTTCTGCTGTTGAAAGCTCTGGCTGTGGGGTATGAATTATCAAACTATTTTCATTATAATAATGATCATATGCTTGATATCCATATACAGATAACAATGGGAATAAAGCTATTAACTGAAGACTTTGTCTTATTACATTTTCTATACTCGTATCATCTGCATAATCATCATAAGAATATAAAGTAAGCACACTTCTTGCAAGAGTATTCATCATATCAAAGCTTGGTGCTTTCATTATGATATCTCTTACAAAAGATGTTGGCAGACTTCTATATGTTGATAATATTTTGTTGAATTCTTCTAGCTCCTCTTTATTTGGCAGCTCACCCAACAATAATAAATATGTTGCTTCTTCAAATCCGAATCTTTTTTCTTTTATAAATCCTTGAACTAAGTCTTCTATATCTATTCCTCTATAATAAAGCTTTCCATCACAAGGAATTTCTTTATCTCCTACAACCTTTTTAGACTGTATTTCAGATATTTCTGTCAATCCAGTTAAAACACCTTTTCCATTTATGTCCCTTAATCCTCGATTAACTTCATACTTTTTGTAGAGATAAGGTTCTATAGAACTATTTTTTTCACAAATCTTTTTCAAGTTAATTATCTCTGGCGTTATTTCCGAAAAACTATTTTGCATAAATTCCTATCCTTTCTTTATTTTATTTTTTTAGGTATATAATCAATATTTTAACATTTAACTAGCAAAAGGACTACTATTTTTTTGTAATCCTTTATTAAAAGTATTCTTTTTTTATCATGTTAACATGTTTTTTTCTCATTCTTTTGCTATTTATATTATTATTATTTAATATAGTTGATATATTCATAATTTGTTCACTTTCTATAAAAATATCACTCTTAAATCCCTTTATGTATCGTCTTATTTTATTGCCATAAATAACATTTCCATTACTTTTTACATTGTTTATATTGCATTTTCCACAAAATACAACTATAGAATATATTGGTATATCATCATACGTTTTTAATAATGATTTTACTGCATTAACATGTGTTTTATTCTGCAATATTGGACTGTAAAATGTTCTCTTCCTTCCTTTTAACTTCTGTATCCAGTACTTAGAATATGTATCTCCATAAATTTTCCCAGAATAATTTTTTGTTTCTATCACAAAAATCCCTTTATGGCTTAAAACAATATGATCTATTTGAGACGCTCTATCTCTATATTTTATAAGTAAATCATTTAATACAATATATTCTTTAGGCATTTTTTTAAGAAGATTTTTAATGATTTTCTCTCCTTCGATTCCTTTTTTAACTGCTTTAGTATCCTTACTACTCTTGGTAATAAAGCAGCTTAAAATAAAAATTAAAATTATTAGTATTACTTTGTAAATATCCATAATTCTCACCTCTTTTAATTTCTCTGATATAAACCTTATTACATTTTGTTTTATATTTGACTTAATTTATATAAAATTTTACAATATACTTAAAAAATACTTTTAAGGGGGGTATATTAACATTGAATAAGAAAGTATTAGCAGGTATTATTGCTGCTTTAATAGTTGTAGGTGCAGGCGTTTATGCTATAAATAGCAATAATAATACTTCATCCGAAGTTGCTAAAACATCAAATGATACAGAAGAAAAGAACAACAATGATGCTAATTCTGATTATAATTCAGAAAACACTCAAACTCCTAATACTAGTATAGAAAACGGTACCACTTCTAATAATACCGTCTCTAATGATGAAACTGCAACAACTCTTGAAGAGCTTGATGCAGCCGCAAATGCTGAAATTGCTTCTAATAATGATGCAGCAATAAAAAAATTAGTTGATTATTACTTAGGCATAGATAATACATTTATGAAAAACACTACCAAAGTAACTTTAACAACCAATAGCGATAACACTATTACTATTTCAAAAACAACTGAAGATAGTAATGTATATTATACTGGTAAAGATGAGCTTTCTGAAAATGTATCTGATGCTCTGATCATTACTATTGAAAGTTATAATGAAGCCGAAAAAGTTTATACTTATTCTATCAAAAACTATTCTGATGTAAAATCAGGTAATACTACTAAAAATGTAGATAGCGGCTCTATTCCTGAAAAAGGTGCTGTAACTTCAAACTTAAAGAGTAAATAAAGAGTTAAAACTCTTTATTTACTCCTTAAGTCAATGGTACATCATAAATGATGATATCTTTAGCATTTTTTCTATGTCCTTCACTTAAATTTCTAGATATAAATATAATTCCATCAAACACAAAACTTTCTTTATACTTCTTTAGATATATCTCTCCATTTATCTCAACTCTAATAGAATAATCGTCTTTTACTCTATAATCTTTAATTTCAAAACTTTCTATGGACTTTTCTTCAAGTTTCAAATAAATTTCCTTACATCTATTTAAGTTTTTAATTTTAAAAATTCCATTATCATCAATTTCATCTTTAACTATATCTTCAATAAAATTCAAATTCACATCTTTGTCTTTGGAAATATTACCCTTAGAATCTATAGCTACATTTTTTACTCCTAACTTCTCCTTATCATAATATATAATTCCTCTTAACTTACAACTTTGAGAACACAAACCATTATATAAAACAACATCAATAAAAAATTCTTTTCCTGAATAAATTGATTGTTCTGATAAATTAACATTACTTATCTTTTTTATTGTAGATGGAAATATCCTTATATCATCTGTTGTTTCAATCCCCTTTTCTTTAAAGTAATTAATCAAATATTTTTCTAATTCTTCATTTTCAGTTATTCCATGCACTTCACCACAAATAATTTTATCATAATTCCATTCTCCATTTTTATAATTCAAATAAACTGTAGACTCTATATTCTCTAGGGATTCATTTCTATTAACTTTCATCTTAACTTTTACTATATCCTTCACATCTCTTTCTGTTTTTCTGTATATAACTTGAACATCTAATAAATTTTCTTCTGTAAATTCTAAATTATCTCCATTTAAATTTATAGTTTTTCCTATAAGTTTTTCTTTAATTTCTTCGGAATTATCAACTTTTATACTTAACATAGTTATACATATAATAGATCCTATCAATATAATAAATATTACACAAAAAACTATAGCCATTACTTTTTTATCTTTATCTTTTTCAACAATAAATATATCAACAACTTTCTCTAACATATTTAACTCCTTAATTAATGACGATATATTTATTGTAATATTATTTGTACTTATTTTCCATATAATTCCATATTATTTTTTTACTTAAATCCATTATTATATATGTTATAATAGTTTAAAAATAAAATATAACACAAAGGATCTGAAAAAATGTTCAAACTTACGCATTATTTAAAAGACTTTAAAAAAGAAGTGATTATTGGTCCTATATTCAAACTATTAGAAGCAATTTTTGAACTAATAGTTCCTTTAGTCATGGTTAAAATTATTGATGTAGGAGTTGGTACTTCTAACCCATCTTATATTATTAAAATGGGAGGTGTTCTTATCTTACTAGGTATTACTGGATTAATATTTGCATTAATATGTCAATACTATGCTTCTAAAGCTTCTCAAGGAGTTGGAACAAAAATTAGAAATGATTTATTTAAACATATTAATTCTTTATCTCATACTGAAATAGATGAAATAGGAACCCCTACATTAATAACTCGTATAACAAATGATGTTAACATCATTCAAAATGCTGTAGCTATGTTAATAAGACTCGCAGTTAGAGCACCATTTTTAATTATAGGTTCTACTATATTAGCAATGACTATTGATTTACACTTATCAATTATATTTTTAATTGCTACACCTATTATTGCTATTGTAATTTACTTAGTTATGAATAAATCTGTTCCTTTCTATACTACAATTCAAAAGAAACTAGATAATATTTCTTTAATAACAAGTGAAAATCTTGAAGGTGTTAGGGTTGTTAGAGCCTTTTCTAATGAAGAAAGTGAAAAAAATAGATTTTTAGATGCAAGTGAAGATTTATCTAAATTATCTATAAATGTTGGAAAAATATCTGCTTTATTAAATCCTGCCACATCAATTATTGCTAACTTATCAATCATTGCAATACTTTGGTTTGGCGGCAAAAGAATAGATTTAGGAACCTTAACACAAGGTAAAATTATTGCTTTAGTAAACTACATGACATCTATTTTACTTGCCCTAATTGTATTGGCTAATTTAATAGTATTATTCACAAAAGCTTTTGCTTCTATAAAAAGAGTTAAAGAAATATTTGAAATCAAGCCTTCTATAGTTGAAAATGATGTTAATGATACTAAAATATTAGGCCATCATCCTAAAATTGAATTTAAAGATGTATCTTTTAATTATAAAAATAGTAGTGAAAATTCTCTATCTAACTTAAAAGTATCTATTAATGCTGGAGAAACAATTGGAATCATTGGAGGTACTGGTTCAGGTAAAACTTCTTTTATAAATTTAATACCTCGTTTCTATGATTCTAATAAAGGCAGTGTTTTAGTTGATGGTATTGATGTAAGAAACTACTCACTTAATAGTTTAAGAAAGAAAATAGGTATAGTTCCTCAAAAAGCTGTTCTATTTTCAGGCACTATAAAAGAAAATCTTTTATGGGGAAATGAAAATGCTTCTTTAGAAGATATAAATGAAGCTTTAAATATTGCTCAAGCTTCTGAGTTTGTAAATAAGCTTCCTGAAAAATGTGATACCCTCTTGCTAGAAGGTGGAAAAAACCTTTCTGGCGGTCAAAAACAAAGGTTAACAATTGCTAGAGCTCTTATATGTAATCCTGAAATACTAATTCTTGATGATAGCTGTAGTGCTCTTGACTTTGCAACAGATGCTGCTTTACGTAAGGCATTAAAAGAAAAAACCACTGATATGACAGTACTAATGGTATCTCAACGTGCTTCTACTGTTAAAGATGCTGATAAAATTATAGTACTAGATAATGGAGAAATTGTGGGAATTGGAACTCATGATTATTTATTAAATAATTGTGAAGTTTACAAAGAAATCTGCCTTTCTCAACTTACTGAAAAGGAGGCATCTGCATAATGAAAAAATCTGTTTTAAAAAGATTATTAAACTATTTAAAACCATATAAATTCTACTTATTTTTAGCATTCTTAAGTGCAATTTTAAGTGTATGCAGCAGTCTTTTAAATCCTATTTTAATAGGTAAAGCTGTTGATTTTATGATTTCTAAAGGCAATGTCGATTATTCAAGATTGTTACATATTTCATTAATACTTTTATTCAGCATTGCTATAGGCTCCATATTCCAGCTTATAATGACTAGATGCACTAATAAAATTACTTACAATACAGTAAAAGACCTTAGAATTGAAGCTTTTAACAAACTTAATACTGTTCCTTTAAAATATATTGATAGTAATCCTCATGGCGACATCATAAGCAGAGTTATTAATGATATTGATCAAATTTCTGATGGACTTTTACAAGGATTTTCTCAGTTATTCACAGGTATAATAACTATACTTGGAACAATATGTTTCATGCTTTCTATAAATGTTTATATTACTTTTGTTGTTATATTAGTTACTCCATTATCTTTATTAGTTGCTTCATCTATTGCTAAACATTCTCATGATATGTTTAAAAAGCAGTCTAAAATTCAAGGAGAGCTTACTGGATATATAGATGAGATGATTGGTAATCAAAAAATAGTTAAATCCTTTGCCTATGAGGATAGAGCTCAAAAACAATTTGAATCAATAAACAGTGATTTATATAAATTTGGGTTCAAGGCACAATTTTATTCTGCTCTAACAAATCCATGTACTCGATTTGTTAATGGAATTGTTTATGCTGCTGTTGGTATTGTTGGAGCTTTATGTGCTTTAAAAGGTATTTTAACTGTAGGTCAGATTTCATCATTCTTATCATATGCTAACCAATATACAAAGCCATTTAATGAAATTTCAGGTGTGTTTACTCAATTCCAAGCTGCTTTAGCCTCTGCTTCTAGAATATTTGAAGTACTTGACGCAGAAGACGATAAAGCTGATAGTGATACTGCCATTGATTTAGAAAAATGTACAGGAAAGATTAATATAAGTAACGTTTCTTTCTCTTATAACCAGAACAAAAAACTTATTGAAAACTTTAATCTTTCAGCAAATCCTGGTGATAAAATTGCAATTGTAGGACCTACAGGCTGTGGTAAGACAACCTTAATTAATTTACTTATGAAGTTTTATAATATTAACTCTGGTAAAATTGAAATAGATAATATTAATATAGATAATATTAAAAAGAGTAGTATAAGAAATCTATATGGAATGGTACTTCAGGATACATGGCTTTATTCTGGAACTATAAAAGAAAATATTGCATATGGTAATAAAGATACTTCTTTTGAAGACATTGTTCAAGCTGCGAAATCAGCTCATGCTCATGACTTTATCAAAAGACTTCCTAATGGTTATGATACGTTTATTTCAAGTGATGGAAGCAATCTTTCTCAAGGCCAGAAACAGCTTTTATGTATAGCAAGAGTAATGCTTACAAATCCTTCAATGCTTATACTTGATGAAGCTACAAGTAGCATAGATACACGTACGGAACTTTATATTCAAAAAGCTTTTAACAATATGATGAAAGGACGTACAAGCTTTATAGTTGCTCATAGGCTATCAACTATACGTGAAGCTGACATTATACTTGTTATGAAAGATGGTTCTATAATTGAACAAGGAAAACATAAAGAACTTATCAATAAAAAGGGTTTCTATTATAACCTCTATAATAGCCAATTTGCTAATGAAGAGCAAAGTAGCTGATTCCACATTTTCTAAGTACAGGAAGCTACTTTATTAACGTCTCTCAAAAGACTATAAAAGAAAAATACTTTATTATAAAAAAATGATGTATCAAAATCATTTACCCTGAATATGTTCTAGGTACAAAGTGGCTGACGTCACGCTTTTCAGCGCAGAACGCCACTTTGTCGCCATGCAAAAGGTTCTAAAAGCAAAATTGGAGGATAGAAGTAATATTTTTATGCTCCAAATCACAACCAGTCGCTTAAAAAT
>CAKVFO010000093.1 GCA_934746785.1 uncultured Clostridium sp.
ATCTAACTGCAAATCTGGAGTAACAATAATTATTTTTTTTGCTTCTACACCAGTTTGTTTCAAAATTACTTTCTTCATATAATTTGTCTGAACTATTATTAAATGAGCCTTCTTTATAGACCTTTTTATAATACATCCTATAAAATATTGATGTATAAATAATAATCTTTCCTCTTTTTTAAAAAATGAAAACCTCTTAGTTTTTTGAAATGGTATAAGCTGATGAATATAAACTATCTGTTTTATATTTAATCCAAAAACAATTGTATTCTGCAATGAAATTACTACGTCCGGTCTTAATTTGTTTATATATTTTTTTCCTTTATATAAATCAAATTTTAATCTTTCAATCCAACTATTCTTAACCTCTTTTAATACTATAACTTTTATATTTACTTTTTCTTTAACATACTTTTCACCTAAAAGAAAAATCCATTCATATTCCTCGCCATACCTAGAAATATATTCATAAAATTCTTTTAATATTACAAGCGTTCCACCTGTACTAGCTGCTATATCATTTACAACTATCCTTTTCTTATACAACTTTAAAAACCCCCGTTGTCTTTTTTTACAATACTGTTCATATTTTCAACATACTTATTAAATGTGAAGTAATTATAAAACACTTCTTCTGCATTTTTTTTCATAACATTAAAATCTTCAGCTGTTTTTTCAGCAATACATTTTACACATTCGGATAAATTTTCACTATTAAAATTTATACCTGCCTTAAATTTATCAATTATGTCATAAGTATCACCTTTGGCTGAATTTAATATTGGAAGTCCATAGGAGAAATAATCTATTGACTTATAAGATAATGCTACTTCTGTACTCTTCTTATATCCATTAAACCCCAAGTCACAAGTCTGCAAAATATTTTGCTTTAATTTTTCATCAAATATACAACCATAATATATATATTTTATATTCTTACTTTTTAATTTTCCTTCTAGTATTTCCAGACTTTCTCCTTTTCCAATAATTTTTAAAAGAACCTTTTTCTTTTCTTTTTCTTGTAAATCCTTTAAAATTTTAAGAAGTGATTCAAAATCATATATGTGTGAAATAGATCCTAGATAACCTATTGTTATTAAATTATCATTTTTATTTTTAAAGTTAAGATCTAATTTGCATGATAATTTTTTAGATAAATATATTACATTGACATCATAGCTACTTAAAAATTTTTTCTTAAAATATTCAGATTCACAAATTATACATGATGCATTTTTCAGAGTATAATCTCTCATCTTCTTCCATATTAAACAAACTACTTTTTTCAATAAGTTACCTAACCCCAAATTAATATGGAAAGCCTCCGGCCATACATCAACAATATCAACAATAGTTTTTACATTATTTTTTTTTGCATATTTAATTACTTGCATTCCACATATATTGGGGGGAATTGCAACATAAATTATATCTGGTTTCTCATTTTTTAATGTTTTCTTTACTGATATTGAAAACAATATGTGCGAAATAACTCTACTAATTGAAATATTCTTCACATATGGTTTGGTTTTAATTGGTATAAAAGCTTCTTCTTCATAAATTCTATACTTTTTTTCAGAATGATTAAAATCAGAATATATTACTTTTACATCACTATATTTTTTCAAAAAAAATTCATATGCCAAATAAGGTCTTGATGTATTGACTTTATCAAAAAAACACGAAACTATTACTAACTTTTTTCTTTCCATAAACTTCTCCTAATTCTCCACCATTACTCCATTTTATACATTATTGAAAACTAGAAATTATTTTCCCTGGAACCCCTACTACTGTTACATTTTCTTTTATATCTTTAATTATTACTGAACCTGCTCCAACAATACTGTTTTTTCCTATCATCTTTTTTTGAATTATCTTAACTCCAGTTCCAATCTCAACACATTCGCAAATAGTACAATATCCTGAAATATTTACTCCAGGGTATAGTGTAACAAAATCCTTACATAAAACATCATGTCCTATAGTACAATTCCAATCAACTATATTAAATCTTGATATTTTAGTATTTACAGAAATAACACTTCCAGCACATACAATACATCCTTCACCTAAAGTAGTATGAGTATAATCAATATAAGTTGAAGGATGTATTAATGTTGCTGCCTTAATCTCCAAATTGTTTTCTAATTTTTCAACTATTCTTTTTCTATTCCTAACATCAGCTATTGCACATGTATAATATATCCCTTTAGCTTTCTCAATTAATTTAATATTTCCTAATACTTCATAACCATTAACTACTTTACCTTTTTGCATATTATCATCAACAAACCCTAAAATATTCCATTCCCTTTTATTTTTATTTATATCTTCAATAAGCCAGGCCACCTCTCTGCCAAGACCGCCTGCCCCTATTATTACAATATCCTTCATTTAATTATCTCCATTAAAGTATTCTGTTGTTACATGATCCTTCTTATTAATACCTTCTCTTTTTAAAATCTTATAAAAAGTCATAAAAAATATCTTGATATCAAGTTTTAAGCTCCAATTGTCTACATAATAAACATCCAGCTTAAATTTCTCATGCCAAGACAAATTATTTCTTCCATTAACCTGTGCATATCCAGTAAGCCCTGGCATAACTTCATGCCTTCTTATTTGATTTTCATTATATAGAGGAATATATTGAGGAAGAAGAGGTCTTGGTCCTATAAGACTCATTTCTCCTCTTAATATATTTATAAGTTCAGGTAATTCATCTATACTCAAACTTCTTAACTTACTTCCAAACTTAGTTATCCTCTTTTCATCCGGAAGGTTTTCACCATTTTTGTCCACAGTATTTTTCATAGTTCTAAACTTTATAAGTTCAAATTCCTTGTTATCTTTGCCTATCCTTTTCTGTCTGAATAATATCGGACTGCCAAGCTTAATTTTTATTAAAAGAGCAGATACAATAAACAAAGGTAAAAATATTATTATGCCTCCTAATGCCGCAATAATATCAAAGCTTCTCTTTACTTTCAATGACATCTTTTTAACCATATATCCCCTTTAGAAATTGCTAAAAAATCTCTTTAATTAACCCTATTATTTTCTCCATATCATCTTCAGTGTTTTTAGTATCTGATGGCAGACATACACCTCTTAAAAATATCTCCTCTGCGATTGATCCTTCTTTTCTCTCTGAAATAAAGTCATATTTTTTAAAGAAGGGCTGTAAATGCATTGGTTTCCAAATATGACGTGCCTCAATATTATTTTTATCAAGTAATTCTATAACATCTACTGGCTTTACTGATGATTTCAAGCTTATCAATGCACAACTTAACCATTCATTACTTTTAGAATCTTTCATGTTATTTTTCATCTCTATAAATGGAATATTCTCAAAGGATTTTTTATAAGCATTATATATTTCTCTTTTCTGCTTAACTCGTGTATCTATAACCCTCATCTGTCCTCTTCCTATTCCCGCTAAAATATTAGACATTCTATAGTTATAGCCTAACTCCTTATGTTCATAATACCTTTTATTTTCTCTTGACTGAGTAATCCAAAACTTTGCCTTTTCAATCATATTAATATTATTTGACAAAAGCATTCCTCCGCCAGAAGTTGTAATTATCTTATTACCATTGAAGGAAAATATACTTAAGTCCCCAAAACTACCAAGCTTCTTATTTTTATACTCAGATCCTAAAGCTTCTGCTGAATCCTCTATTATAGGTACATTATATTTATTACAAATAAATCTTATCTCATCGTATTTAGCACTTTCCCCATATAAATCCACCACTATTACAGCCTTTGGTATCTTATTTATTTTTATATACTTTTTAAATGCTCTTTCTAAGGCTATTGGAGACATGTTCCAACTTTCTAAATCCGAATCAATAAAAACAGGAATTGCATTTTCATATATTATTGGATTACAACTAGCAGCAAAAGTAAGACTTGAGCAAAAAACAATATCCCCAGGCTTTACACCAACACATTTTAATGCCATATGAATAGCAGATGTTCCAGATACTGTTGCCAGAGCCCCCTCAACACCTATATACTCACTAACTTCTCTTTCAAATTCATCAACATTTTTACCAAGAGGTGCTATCCAATTGCTTTTAAATGCCTCATCTATAAATTTCTTTTCTTTTCCTCCCATATGTGGTGATGATAAATATATTTTTTTATAGCTCATAATATATCTCCTATTCCATAAACTTCATGCTTTTCTCCCCCTTATAAGTTGGAACAATCTTCTTCATTTCTTTTTGAACACTGTTTAAATCATTATTCTTGCCAACATATAAAAGATTATTAAGCATTACTTTTAACTTTTTATAGTCAATATCGCCAGGTCTTCCTATAAATATTTTTTCATGCCCAGTCTTACTAAGACCTTCTTCATTCATTAATAGCTCTTCATATAGCTTTTCTCCCGGCCTTAATCCTGTAACCTTTATTTCAATATCTCTTCCTGGTTCAAAACCTGAAAGTTTTATTAAATTCTCTGCCAAATCATAAATCTTCACTGGTTTCCCCATATTCAGGACAAAAATCTCTCCCCCTTTTGCATAGGCTCCTGCCTGAATTACAAGCTGTGCTGCTTCTGGTATAGTCATAAAATATCTTGTTATTTCTTTATGAGTAACAGTAACAGGCCCACCTCTTGCTATCTGTTTCTTAAAAAGTGGAATAACAGAGCCATTTGAACCTAAAACATTACCAAATCTTACTGCTACAAATTCAGTTTTGCTTATTTTATCTATTCCCTGTATAATCATTTCACATATTCTCTTAGTTGCACCCATTATACTTGTTGGGTTAACAGCTTTATCCGTTGATATCAATACAAATTTCTTTACATTATATAAACTTGCAATTTCTACCGTATTCAAAGTTCCAAATACATTATTTTTAATAGCTTCCATTGGACTATCTTCCATAAGAGGCACATGTTTATGGGCTGCTGCATGAAATACGACATCGGGTTCATAAATAGAGAAAATATCTTCTAGTCTCTTTCTGTCTCTTACTGAACCTATTAATGTTGTAATACGTATATCTCTAAATTGTGATAACAATTCATTCTGTATTTCATAAGCATTATTTTCATATATATCAAAGATAATAACTTCCTTAGGTCTAAATCTGCACACCTGCCTTAATATCTCAGAGCCTATAGACCCTCCGCCACCCGTAACCATAATTACTTTTCCTTTTATGTAATCTACTATTTCTTCATCATTTAACTTAACCTGTTCTCTATCTAAAAGATCTTCTATCTCCACATTTCTTATTTTACTTAATATAACAGTACCATTTATAATTTCTGATACTGAAGGAACTCTTTTAA
The DNA here is from genome assembly GCA_934746785.1 of uncultured Clostridium sp. Taxonomy (GTDB): domain Bacteria; phylum Bacillota; class Clostridia; order Clostridiales; family Clostridiaceae; genus Clostridium. Next base: position 5,327 of record CAKVFO010000093.1, read on the forward strand.
CTTTAACTTGTACATCCTTACATATATTAAGAAATTCCTTCAATGTTTTTGAACTTAAATTTGCTATTGCTATAATAATTTCATCTATTTCTTTTTCTCTACATATATTGCAAATATCATTTCTTGTACCATAAACTTTAACTCCAGCTATATAAGTCCCTGCCTTTGATATATCATCATCTATAACTGCTACAACTTTCTGATTATATTCTGGTTTCCTTTTACACTCATTAATTACTATAGCCCCTGCACTCCCTGCACCAATTACAAGTATTTTCTTTATACCCTCTTTCTTATTAATAGCAGCATTACACATAATTCTTTTTTTTATTCTATAACTTATTCTCATACCAATACTTAAAAATATTATTAAAAAAGATGAAATTATAGATACTAATAATGGAATTCTTTCTTTATCTGCAATAGAAACAAAAAAGATAATTAAACTTGATGTTAAAATACTTGTTACTCCCGACATAAATTCATCTATACTTGCAAGACTCCATATACTTTCATACTGCTTAAAAATATAGAAAGAAATTATATATAATATAGATACAGCTATAATTCTATATATTTTGTCTATATATATTGCTGCTATATAATTAATTTCTATATCAATAAACTTATATCTTATGCAGAATGCTATGAAATACGCTAAGAGTATAAACAAGAAATCTACTATAACCAATATATATTTCTTATTCATAATCAAAACTCCTATTCACACCAACTCATCTATTATCTATCACTTTTCTCTTTTTCTTACGCTCTCCTCTTTCTCCATAATAATAATAGTATTTCTTTTCTCTATTTTTAGATTTATTAAGAACTAATCCTAAAATATTTGCATCAACTTTTTGAAGCAATTCCTTAGCTGAAACAATATCATCCTTCTTTGTCTTTTCTGCTTCAACAACAATAATAGTTCCATCAGCTTTTACTGATAATAGCTGTGCATCTGTAACTGCCTGTAATGGAGCTGAATCTAGTATTATAAGATCATACATTTCTTTGAGCTTATTTATAAACAAGGTAAGCTGATTAGATCCAAGCATTTCAGAAGGATTAGGTGGAATTGGTCCTGATGTTAATATACTTAAATAATCATTATATTTATACTCTAAGTTTTCTATTTCACCCTTACCAACTAAAATATCTGATAATCCTCTTAGATTTGATATTTTAAATTTCTTGTGTATAGATGGTTTTCTTAAATCGCAGTCCATAAGCAATACCTTTTTATTTTCCTGAGCAAAAGATAATGCTAAATTACATGATGTCATGGACTTCCCTTCCCCTGCTCTTGAACTAGTTACTACAATACTTCTTATTTCTTTATCAAGAGAAGAATATCGAATATTAGTTCTTAATGTTTTATAACTTTCTGATACTATTGACTTAGGATTATCCTCAACAATAAACATTCTTATTCCCCCTATTTAAACATATCAAAACTTGGTATATCACCTATTACAGTTATTCCAATACTATTTTCCAAATTCTTTTTATCTGAAAATGTATTATCAATATATTCAAGAGATAATGATAATACTAAACCTAGTATTACGCCTGAAAAAAATCCTATAGTTACATTTAAAATATTATTAGGACTAGATGGTTTTTCTGGTAGATATATATCTTCAACTATTTGAATATTAGCATTTGATATAAGACTATTTGAATAATTTACAAATTCACTTGATATTGATTCTAATACCTCTTTAGCTCTATATCTATCTTCATCTACATATGTAACCTCTATTATCTGAGTATTGTCTTTAGGAATAACTTTTAAATTTTTCAAAACATCCATACTGTTCATATCAATATCATTCTTTTCAAGAGATGATGTTACTAATGTTCTTGTTTGTATTATGTCAGCATAAGTTTGTAAAATCTTTTGATACATCTGTATATCATTATTGTTATACAGATTATTGCCCTTAACACTTTCAGAATTTTCTTTTCCTATAAAGAGTTTTGTACTAGCTGTATATCTAGGTGTAACAATAAGAAATGTAACTATCAAAGAAATTATAATTCCAAGTACAGTAGATAAAACTAGTACCTTCCACCTTTTTCTTAAAGAAGTTAGTATATCACTTAAATCTATTTCTCTTTCTTCCATAAATCTCCCTTTCATATCATGGCTATAGTTCATGTTATGCTTATTTTTTTTTCAATATGACATTAAGATAATTTTAAAAATTATTATGTAAATTTTACTTTTTTATAATATAATTATGTAATATATTTTACTTTTAAATAAAAAATTAGCATGTCCATAGTTCTTAATGTCTTATTTAAATTTCCTATACGTAAAAAAACTCTAAAAATCTAAGATTCCATATTTATTTAGAACCTTAAATCTTTAGAGTTAGATTTATTATTCTAGATGCTCCACTCTTCTTCCTATTTGTCTGTTTGCCTTTTTATATGATTCAACTATAAGTTCCTCTTCACTCTTCTGTAATCCAAGCAATTCATCCATACTTATCTGATTTCTATTAGGATAGTATTTTTTGAGAAGTCTTCTTTCTATTTCTTCCTGATTAATTACTAAATAGTCATCTAAAATATGTTTAACTTCAAAACCATTATTAATTAATTCTCTTCCAAGCAAAATACTTCTGTGACATCTTAAAGGATCCTGCATAGCTCCAAGAAGTACTATTTTATATCCTTTATTACATCCAACCTTTAGTCTTTCTATTCCTTTTTTAAATGGCTTTTCTTTTATTACCTTATCAAAATCTGCAAATCCTTCATTATTATATGACTCTTTTCCTAAAAGCCTATTAGCTCCAAATTCTTCTCCCATATATATGTATTTGAAACCTGCCTTTGTTAATAAATATCTTATTGTTTCTTTATCAAATTGAATATTGTATTTAGAGTATGGAATCCCTCTTATATCTACTACACAATCTATATTAAATCTCTTTAACATATCTATTAATTTTTCTATTGTATAGTTTGAATGTCCTATCGTATATATTTTCATTTTTTACTCCTTAAAATAATCTCATTATTAGTTTTCTTTAGATTATTCTTTATATACAAATATTTAATACAATGCAGTATTTATATCCTACTGTACCATTTTACAAAATTAAGATTTTAATAAAATTTCTTCTTATTATGTAATCATATTGATTTGTTGACATTTATTATGTTTTTTATTATTATTTAGTTAACGTATAATCCATATTGTTTTCACAATTATATGTACAATGTATCTTTAGATAAGAAACTTATATATATATATATATAAAAGGAGGAATCAGTATGCCACTAGCAATTATCGATTCAGTTATAGTTACTGGAAGCAAAAAGATAACCAATGATTACTATGTAAATTATTATAAAAACGTAAAACATGATGAACATAATGTAGAAAAATTTTTACGGGATATTCTTGGAAGAAACGTAAGATATCACTGCGATAGACACTTTGAAAATACTCTTACATTAGCTTCCAAAGCCACCGAACTAATATTAGAAAAACTTTCACTAAATGGAGAAGATATTGATTTGATAGTCTTCTGCAGTCAATACCCAGAGTTTACAATGCCATCTCAAGCATGTATGATACATAATCATATTAACGGTAAAGAAAAATGTATTACGTTTGATTTGAATGCAAATTGTTTAGGAATGCTTAGAGGATTAGATGTAATTAATAGATATTTCAATGATAAAAAGGGTGATATTGCCAGAGCCCTACTTATAGGTTCAGATTATATGAGTATTCATACTCAGGAAAATGATATCGTTACGTATAGTAGTTTTGCTGATGGTGCATGCGCAATAATATTAGAATATACAAATGATAAAAACAAGGGGGTTATAGGCGCTGCAAATAGGACTCTTTCTACTGAAGCATACGGATGCTTATTCCCAGAATGCGGAATGTCAAGTATATCCACATATTCAGGAGAAAATGTAAAAACATCTTGGACTAACCCAGATATCCCTCCTGTTATTCATTCCATGAAGGAAGCTCTTGATGAAGTTCTTGATAAACATCATCTTACAATAGATGATATTGATTGGTATTGCGGTTCTCAATTTACCATAAAATTTTTCGAAGATATTCGTGATTATTGTGGAATTCCAAAAGAAAAAGGTATCTATATTGGTGATAAATATGGTTATACAGGAACAAGTTCACCTTTCTTTTCTTTTACAGAAGGATTACATAGCGGAAAGATAAAAGAAGGAGATTTGATATTTTTTACGACTGTAGGTGTTGGACATAGTATTTGTTCAATGCTTTTAAGATTTTAATATATTTTTCGTTTTATAGAAAAGGAGTATTGATTATGAATAATGACAAAGTTATTAGCACAAAAAATTTAGTAGTTCTAGTCTCTTTAGTAGGCTCAATCATTGCAAGAGTAGCTTTAAACTTTACTTTTGCAGTTCCTACAATTGCTAGTACTTCTTTACTTTTGGCAGGTATTTTAACACTTCCTGCTGTTGCTATTCTCATGAAAAAAAATGTACAACCACAAAAAGTAATGTGTCTTTTATGCATTACTATGTTGATATATATCGTGATAATGGTTTGTACAAATCCCAATATTGCAAATTTCTGTATAATTTTCTATTCAATGTTTGTAGCAGTTCTTTATGAAGACATGAGAGCTATTTTTATAACAGGAATAGGTGATATAGTTTTATCTATTTACTTTTTCTTAAAATTTAAAGATCAGATGTTTTCAAGTGTTGATACAGTTCAAAATCTTCCTTTTTTAGTTTTATATATATTATTAGGGATGGTTATGTTCTGCATTTTAAGTTTACTAAGCAAAAAAGTATATACAGAACTTGAAGAATCTATGAAAGAAAGTAACAAAAATAAAGATAAAAATGACATCCTTTTAAATAAAACAAAGGAAAATTCATTACACTTAAATTCTAATAATGAAGAGATTAAAGTTAGTATAGAATCTACTAATGCTGCTTCTAAACAAATGCTAGAAGCTAGTGAACAAGTAACTAATAAAGCTGCTGATGAAGTTATTACTGTTAAAAACATTAAAGACCGCATTAATGATGGTGTTAATGAAATTGTAGACGTTAAAAACTCTAGTAAAGAAGTTACTGAATTATCTAACTTAAATAATGAAATTGTACAAGAAGGTGTAAATAAAATAACTAACCTAAATAATACTATTTCTGATGTAAGCAGAAATATTGATAAGGTTGTTTCTTCTATGAATATGCTATTAGAAAAGAATCAACAAGTATGCAATATTCTTGTAACATTAAATGATATTACTGAACAAACTAATCTTCTATCATTAAATGCATCTATTGAAGCTGCTCGTGCTGGAGATGCTGGTAAGGGATTTGCTGTAGTTGCTGAAGAAGTTAGAAATCTTGCAGATAGTTCAAAGGAATTCACAACACAAATTGATTCTCTTCTTTCTGAATTCTCTGAAACAATAGAATTAGTTACTTCTGAAGTTAGTAATCAAAAAGGAGCTATTGATTCCTGTGGAAACTTCTCTAAGGAAGTTAGTACTTTATTTGACACCATTAGAGATAACTCAAATGGTATATTGGATAAATCAACAGTTGTTGATACTAAGACTAACACTCTTGAAGAATACCTTAATAAAACTTTAAAAGAAATGAATGATGTAAGTGATTCAGTAGAAAATACTGCTGCTTATATGCAAGAAATTTTAGCAAGTATAAATGATTTAACTGGTAATATTGAAGAAATAACTAGACGTTATGATAATATTGATCAAATTGCTGTTGATATGAATAATATAGTAAATGAAATTTAACTTTTTAAAAAACTGTCAGTCTCAATTTGGAGACTGACAGTTTTTTATTCTGGAAAGTTTTTATTTATTGTATCTTTAATGGAATCTCTATTATACTCAATCTTATTAATTAAATCATTAATTTTATTTTCCACATTTTTTGTAACGCTTAATAGATAGACTTTATCATCATCTTCATATTTGTTACTTACTTCTCTTTCAATAGTTTGTAAAGTCAAATAAATATCTTCTAATTCATTAGAATATTTATTTTTAACATCCACCTTTCTTATCATAATATTCCTCCTATCTAATTTATTTAAAATGATTAAATATGATCTTATTATTTAGCAAGATTTCTTTTATCATTTTTTGCTATTTATATTCATTAATCAAAATCTACTTTTGTGTATATATTTACTTTTATTATATTTTATGGTATTATTATGTAGAAATATATTTTATATATTTCTACACCTACACCTTTTAGGAATATATGTTTATATTCCATCTCTTATACCTCGTTTGAGGATTTTAGAAGGTGTCCGTTTATACCTTAATTTACCAATCCTTATTTAAATAAATACCAGCGGACATCTTCTATAAAAAAATCGTTCAATAAAATACATTTATATTATATTTTACCATATATTTATTATTTTTCACTGTTTCTATGTATAATTAACTTTAATATGTTAATAATTAAAATGATAAGTTTTATTATTGTTTTATATTTTGGGATATAACTAATAGTTTATTAATTCATTCTGCCAGATGAATCACCTAGCGTTCTTTATTAGCTATATCCAAATATTAAATTATCATTTAAAAAAAGTGATGTACCTATTTTTTTGATACATCACTTTTTTAGCGTATAGGACTGCCTTACTAAAGCAATCCTATTTCATTTAATTATTAAGCATTCTTATATATCTATCTTTAAATTCTTTTTTAACATCTGTAGCGGCATCTGAGGCTTTTCCTAAGTAATCATTAACCTACATTTATTAATGACTTCACCATCTATAAAATATCTATAACCAAAGAATAATCCTGCTACAACTAATATAAATGCTGCCTAGAAGACCAATACAAAAAATATAACTGTAACTGTAAGATTTACCTTAATAGGATTTCTTCCATCCTTTACTATATTAAGATAATTCCTATTATCTTTCTTTATTATTCTTCCAACACCTCCAGAATACCTTTCTTCCTCTTCCTTATTAATATTAATCCCTTTATATTTTCATTTTCCATGAAACTCATCTCCAATCTTTATTATGCTTATATAGCACTCATGGAAAATTAACCTAAAATATAAAAAAGATTAAAATTAGATTAAAATAACTTTTAAGATATTTCTTTAAGCTCTATTTCATAAACTTCTGTATTACATATATAATTGTATAACTTAAAAGCAGTATTACATATTATAAAACAATTCTTATTTTTGAAATTCTTTAAAGGATCACTGATTAAAACATAATATTTATCTCTAGATGGTTTTACTTTTACAAGACCTCTTACACTATTTATAGATACTTTATTTATATTTTCATCTTTCAACAATTCATCTTTTATTCTTTTATAAAGTTCTGTCTTTTTCATTATAAATTAACCTACTTTCTAAAAACACATATTTCTGTATTATTAAATTTGTATAATATTATCTTTGACTCATATTTTTGTTTGTATACAGAAATAAAGAGAAAAATATTTATGTCTTAGATGAAGGAAATTTTGCTTTTCGATTCTTTTACAACACTACAATTATTTTTTATTTTTATGTTTAAAACCTTTATTAAAAGGCAAATATTATAATGATTAGTTTTTAATCATTCCTTTTTTTGTTGAAGGCAGCCTATATTTAGGCTGTCTTTTTAATTACCATAAAAATAAATTAAGAGGCTGTAAAAGAGTATTTACTCCTGTGAACAAAAAGTGGCTGACGCCACGCTTTTTAGCGCAGGAAGCCACCTTGTTAAATCCTGTCAAAAGGTTCTAAAAGCAAAATTAGAGGATAGAAGTAATATTTTTATGCTCCAAATCACAACCAATCGCTTAAAAATATTGCTTCTACCTCCTTAAATAC
>CAKVFO010000094.1 GCA_934746785.1 uncultured Clostridium sp.
TCTTTCAAAATTACAGATAACAATGTCGAATTTTTCATAATATTGAACCTCACTATAAATTTATTTATCTATAGTGAGGCTGCAAATTTTTTCCCTATTGTCAAGCTTTTTTTATTTTTTATTTTTTTCTTAAGTTGACGACATTGAGTGCTCACTCTCAAAAAAAGTTTTTAATTTCCCATACGTAAAAAAAGCTTCCACGTTATAATAACGCAGAAGCTTTCCCTATCTTTATAAATTAAAGCATTGCTTCTAATCTTTCTCTTATAGCCTTGATAAAATCAAAACTATTAGCAGTTGTTACATTTTCCTTAGTAGTAAGAAGTGCTAAATCCTTAGTCATGACTCCATCTTCAATAGTCTTTAATGAAGCCTTTTCTAGCTTATCAGCAAATTCCATAAGAGCAGTATTATTATCTAATTCTCCTCTCTTTCTAAGAGCTCCAGACCATGCAAATATAGTCGCTATTGAGTTAGTTGAAGTTTCTTCGCCTTTTAAATGCTTATAATAATGTCTTTGAACAGTTCCATGAGCTGCTTCATATTCATAATTTCCCTCTGGAGATACTAAAACTGAAGTCATCATAGCAAGTGATCCAAAAGCAGTAGCCACCATATCACTCATTACATCGCCATCATAGTTTTTGCAAGCCCAAATCATTCCACCGTTTGATCTTACAACTCTTGCGACAACATCATCTATTAATGTATAGAAGTATTCAATTCCTGCTTCTTCAAATTTTTCTTTATATTCTGCATCAAAGATTTCTTGGAATATATCCTTGAATGTATGATCATATTGCTTAGATATAGTATCTTTAGTTGCAAACCATAAATCTTGTTTTATATCTAATGCATAGTTAAAACAACATCTTGCAAAAGAAGAAATTGATTTATTTAAATTATGCATACCTAAAACTATACCAGCATCATCAAATTGATGGATAAGTTCTCTTTGTTCAGTTCCATCTTCTGCTGTATATACAAGCTCACATTTACCCTTTCCTGGTATCTTCATTTCTACATCTCTATAAATATCACCATAAGCATGTCTTGCTATAGTTATTGGTTTAGTCCAGTTGCTTACATATGGCTTAATTCCATCAACTATAATTGGTGCTCTAAATACTGTACCATCTAAAATAGCTCTTACAGTACCATTAGGGCTTTTCCACATTTTCTTTAAATTATATTCTTTAACTCTTGCTGCATTAGGTGTTATAGTTGCACACTTAACTCCTACTCCATACTTCTTAATAGCATTTGCTGCATCTGTTGTAACCTTATCATCAGTCTCATTTCTATATTCTAGCCCCAAATCGTAATACTCAGTATTTAAATCTATAAATGGAAGTAAAAGCTCATCTTTTATAGCCTTCCATAAGATTCTTGTCATTTCATCTCCATCCATTTCAACTAATGGTGTACTCATTTTAATCTTTTCCATTGTCTGCCCCCTCAATAATAATATTTAAGTATGTATAAAGTAAGTAATGCTATACTTTTTACTCTAAAAAGCATTATCATACATCTAAAGTCTTATACTTTACTTAAAGTAAAAAATACTTCTATATTTTATAGAAATATTATACATTAAATAGACATTTTATTCAATTGCTGTATTACTTCACCTAAAATTAAAATTAATGTAACCATAATAATTATCTAAGATAATTCTATAACAAATAAATGGAGGTTGATATCCTCCATTTGTCTTAATATATTATTCAACCTCTTTATAATCTACTTCAATAGCATTGCTTGTATCAAAATCCGAATCCAAACTTGAACTTTCTATATTTTCATTACTACTATAATTAAAGTTTGAATCTTTTTTATCTGCTGCTTTTCCTAATTTAAGCTTTATATAATTATAAGCTTTAACAGCTAAATATACTGCAATACCGCCCAAAATTATATAAGGTAATACCTTCAAAAACACGCCTAAAATTAGAACACCTAAAATAATAAATATGACTGTCCTTAAATTTCTACTATTCATGATTCTTACCTCATCTTATTTATATTTATTATTATAATATATCATACAACAATAAATATCAATTATTAATTAGAAATTAACAAAAGCTAATTGCACCTATCTTTGCAACAATTAAACACAATCCTAAACTCTGTTAATTCTTCAGAACTTGTCACACTTATTTTCCCACCATATTTTTCAACTAATTCATGTACAATACTTAATCCAAACCCATGACTTTCCTCTTTATTTTCCTTTGTTGTAAATCCAGTTTTAAAAATACTTATTAGATCATCTTTTGGTATTTTAGGTCCATCATTTTGAATTAATATAATAACCTCGTCTTCTAGTTGATATGACTTAGCAAATATACAACCTCTATCATTCATAGCTTCAATTGCATTATTTATAATATTAGATAACACTCTAAAAAGATCCATTTCAGGAATGTTAAGTTTGTAGAGATCTGCCCTTTCTTCTATGCTCACTTTAATATTTTTGCTTTTAACTGCTGATTCTAAAGCTAAATATAATATAGATTTAGAACTATCTTCTGATATCTTATCTGAATAATTACTAGAATCTATTACATCTTTTAATGCACACTTCAAATCATCATATCTTCCCATTAAACAAAGACCATATAAATAAGAAATCTGTGCACCATAATCATGTTTTACCTTCCTTAATTCGTTATTGTTATACATCAAGTCTAAATTTAGTCTACTTATTTAACGACTTTTAGATGATATTTTTATTATGTACCAAAAAGCAAGAATTAAAAACAAAAAGAATAATACCGTTAAAATATTTTTTAAAACTTCATTATTTAAACCTAAAATATAATTATCACTTATGTTTAGTCCAATACACCACAAGTCTACTATTAATATAGACATTAAAAGATAATTTCCTTCTTCTAATATTAAGTTATATAAAACACACATCTTATCAATGTACTTTAATTGTAAAATTGCGCTTATACACCGAATTAAACATAATATAGAAAATGTATAGAAATAAGTATTTTCTGATACATATATCTGCATAAAAATATTTGAAAAGTTATTTTGAATTATCATTGCAATACATGCAATAATAAACGAAATAACTGCTGTGGATATCATTGCTGCTTTAAATTTTTTTCTATATACGATACCTATGATTACAAAAACAAATACTATAGAAACTACCTGTCTTATCCATATTATATGAAAAATCTCCATAAAAGGATATGAATCTAATATTGTAATCAGTATAAAGCATAAAAAAACTTTCTTCCTATTTATCTTCTTATTATCACAAAAATAACCTGCTGTATAAGAATATAATAAACTCTCCAGTAACGTTGTTATTGAATCTAATATAAGCATAGCGACTAACCTCCCGCCATTTTTTTCTTTTACGACTTTTTTGTTACATTTATATTATATTTTAGAAATCATTTTCTTTCAATAATTATCTAAGTTCATTAAATCGACTTATTTTTCAAACAATTTATATATTAAAAATCAATTCTCTGTATAAAATAAAAGATATCTTATATAAAAACTAATATATGTAATACTTACAATGACTTCATATAATATATTTAAATAATTAATTTTTTTGCTTCGTTTTTTCTTGAACACTACACTTATACATTACAAAAAAAGACTTAATCAAAACAAAGAGATTAAGTCTTTTTTTATTATTTATTTCTTTTTGCCAATATAGGTAATATAAGTCCTAAACCTAACAGAATAAATGGTGTTACAAAATTTAATATAACTTGGAACCACCATGACCCTGAGAAATAATCACTATTTGGGAACATTCCTAATATACATACAAAAGCAGTAAATCCAAAACACCAAATACCAACACCTAAAGCTAACTTATCATTGTTTAAAAATTTATACTCAGAATTAAATTTATCTGCTGTCTTCTTTAAAGCTATAAAAGCACCAAAAACCCATAAGTATCTTAATGGCATAACCACGGAATTAAGTTTTAATAGCCAATTATATAATGAATTCATGTCTCCTATACCTAAAGCTGGCACTATTATTAATACTCCAACTAATATAGCTGTCATTATATATCCATTAATAGGAGCATCATGCTTATTAACTTTTGTTAATGTTTTTGGCACGAAGTTTTCATCTGTATCAGCTAATAATACCTTTAATGGAGCATCTATTGAAACAACTAAAGCTGAAACTTGAGCTGTTGTATTAGCTAATGCATAAATTATTAAAAATACATTTCCTACGCCATAATATTCACCTAACTTCTGAAATGCATAATATTGTCCATTCATCATAAGATCCTTTGGAATATTATTTGCATCAAACATCATACTCATAGCAAAAGATCCTAAAATAGCACTTAAAGCTACCATGCCAGCTAAAACTAACATTCCTCTTGGAAATTCTTTAGCAGCATTATGTGTATTATTAACATAAGGAGATATCTTTTCAGCTCCTCCCACAGCAAATACAAGCATTGAAAGAGTTGTTAAATAATTAAAATCAAACCTTGGAATCATTGTCTTTAAACTTATATCAGTTGTTGCTATACTCATTCCTGTTATTGATGGTGCTGCTATAACTAATAATATGTATAGCATTGACATAACAAAAATAGCTGTTCCTGCTATTGTTCCTATTACATTTAATGAATTAATTCCTCTTGAAGCAATCCATAAGAAGAATAAGAATATTGCAAGTATAATTAATTGAGCTGTAAGAGTATTCATACTACTTACTAATGTTCCATCACCTTTAACTGCCCAGCCAAGTGCTACTAAAATAAGTTGTGGCTTTTGTGCTAAGTACGGAATATGAACAACCCAGTAAGTCCATCCAGCAAAATATGCAAACTGAGCACCCATTGTACTTCTTATCCAAGAACTCACACCTGCTTTTCCATCTTTAAATACCGATCCTAATTCCCCTACCATTAGTGCGTAAGGTACAAAATATAACCCAATAATTAATGCCCAAGATATTATAACTGTAAGTCCTTGATTTGCAAAGTTGTTTACAACATTTCCAAACCCCCATACAGATACAAATGCTATCAGGGCAAGGTTATACCATCTAAGTTTTTTATTATCTTTTCCCATGTATATTTTTCCTCCTTATCTTTTGTAAAAAATCAATCATGAATATGTAACCATACATTCTTATACTAATCAAGTTTTAATTGTATTAAATTTTAACAAAAATTAAAAGGTGCTGTAAAAAATTTTATTCTTACAAACGTTCCTTCAGATTAGATAATTCTATCTTTAGCAGCTCTTTTGCAGCCTTTCTCTACAAAATATGACTTTAAGTTAATGAAAAATCGCTGTAAACTTAATGCTTACAGCGATTTTTTATTTTGGAAGTTTCCTCCCTTTTTCAATATATATTACTTTATTTTCTATCCACAATTACTTTCTTTCCTAATCATAACATCAAGATTATCAAGAATAGAATCAAAAACAAAATGTAAAGCATCTTCAGTAACTTTAGTATTCCCAGGCATATTAACTATTAATGTATCTTTTCTTATTCCTGATACAGATCTTGAAAGCATTCCCCTTTTAACTTTCTGCATGGCACAATATCTCATAGCTTCATTTATATTATCTGCTTCTTTCTCAATTATCTTCCTAGTAACTTCTGGAGTAACATCCCTCTTACTTAAACCTTCACTACCTGTAGTAAAGATTAAATCTGTATCCCCAGAATCACACATCTCAATTAACTTTTCACGGATAATCTCTTTTCTATCAGGTATAACATTATAACTTACTAAGTTCATTCCTTTTTCTTCAACAAAATCAATTATCTTTAATCCACTTTCATCTTTCTTAAATTCCCCTGATTCAGTATTATTCATAGTTAATACTGATACATTATATTGTTTCATTCTACTATATCTCCTCTTAAAGTTTTCTACATAAATTCTTTAATATCTTAAAAATTTTATGTCAAAAAAGACGAGAAGCATAGGTCTAAAAAGAACCTCTCCTCGTCTTTGAGTTGTTTTATATCAACTTCGATTCGTACACCTGTTAGATTTTATCATATTATTACACTTAAATCAATATTTAACTTTATATTCTAAAATCACCTTCATATTGACTAAAACCACCTGCTACATCATAAACATCATATCCTTTAGACCAAAGTTCCTGACAAGTCTTAAGACTCTTTGAACCTGCTCTGCACATAATATAATACTTTTTGTTTTTATCTAAATATTTATCAGTATTTTTCAAAAGTTCTTCACTTGGAATATTTTTAGCACCTTTTATTGTTCCTATTTTAAATTCATGATGTTCTCTAATATCAATTAAATTGATATCTTCAATATAATCATCAATTTCACTTATATCTATTCCTTTATATTCACTCAAAACTTCATTCCTCCTCTATTCCTTAACCCAGTATTTTTTACAATCATCTGTTCTAGATAAGAAACCATACTCTATCATAGCTCTTCTAATTGTAACATAATCTTCATATATTCTTTTTAATATTCTGTTTATTTCTTGTTCTGAATATGTAGTACCTGTTTTAAAATTGGCTGCAATTATTCTTAATACTATTATCTTCTTTTTTTCCTTTGATGGGAAGTTCTTTATACCTCCCTCTTCAGTAAAGTAAGCTTTTTTAACAGCTTCTATTTCCTTTTCTGTAATATTAAATCTGTCATCAACCTGAGCTGCTGTCTTATGAGCATCACATATTTCTGTATCATCAAGTTTTGTTATCTTCTTATTAGTATTATTAGATAACAGCTCCATCATAGTTAAAAACAATTTCGCCTGCTTCTCCTTTTCTCGCAGCTTATATCTATGATTTCTAATAGTAGATGGCGCCACCCCTAATTTAACTGCCATCTCCTTATCTGAAATTCCTTCTGCCATAAGTGTTATTATTTCCTTTTGCACATCAGAAATACCAGTAAATTTTGAATTCATGTTTATAAGGTACTCAAGCATTGACCCATGTTTTTCTTCTAAGTGAATTTTACATGCCTTTTCTGCTTCATACAACTTTGAATTGCAATTGTATATCTGTCCCTTCTCAAACTCTTCCTCACATATAATACATTTAAAGAAATTTTCATCCTCTAAATACCCCTTTTTAAGATCTTCAAGTTCTGCACCCCAAAATAATTCTTTTTCCATACATACCACTTCCTTACTGTTTTTCTACATTTAGAATACACCTCTTTTCACAATTTGTCTATATATTTATAAACTTTTCTTGATTTTGTCTTATAATAAACAAACAATATATCTATAAATCACCAGTATAATTTCTCAAAAAAGCTGAGATTTTATCAAAAAAACCTCAGCTTAAATATAATATTCGCTATATTTTATTTATTTCATCCATATAAACAATCCTATCACTTACCCTTTTAGCAAGTTCAATATTATGAGTCACTATAAGCATTCCTATTTTTCTCTCCTTAGATATATTCAAAAGAAGATTCCATATCTGAGCCTGAGTAATTACATCAAGCATAGTACTTATTTCATCACATATTAAAAACTTAGTTTTGGGTCCTAAAGCCCTTGCTATACAAAACCGTTGAAGCTCTCCTCCTGATAATTCAGAAGGCCATCTATTAAACCAAGATTCTTCAATTCCTATTTTGTCTAATAATTCTTTATCAGGCTTCCATCCTTCATTTAAAATTTCTCTCATCTTCCATCTAGGATTAACTGCATTTTCCGGATGCTGATATATCATTTGTATAGGACAATATCCTTCAGACTTCAGCTTCTTGCCTTCCACTAAAACCTCACCTTTATCACTTTTTAAATACCCAGATATTATCTTTGCCAAAGTACTTTTGCCACAGCCTGATGATCCAACTAGAGCCATGCGTTCTGTTGAATCTAAACTCAAATTTAGGTCCTTTATTAAAGAATTATTATTCTTATATTTAAAACTAATATTTTTTACATCAATCTGCACGAACGCACCTCACTTTTCCGCCTCTAACAATCCTCATTTCCATTATGCCGCTGCATTTCTTAGTTTTATAGGGGCATCTATCTTGGAATAAGCAGCCCTTTGGCAAATTTCCTGCATAAGGCTGAAATCCTCCAATACCCTTAAAACTTTTTTGAGGAAGAGCATCTATAAAAGCTTTGCTATAAGGATGACGTAAATATTCTTTACCCTTTTTAAAATCTTCAACACTTGCTATCTCTACTATACTTCCAGCATAAAATACAGAAATTCTATCAGCTACTTTAAGTGCCAAGTCAATATCATGAGTTATAAGCAAAATTGCACATCCTGAATCTGCCAACTCTCTAAAACTTTTTAATGCATCAACTGCCAAGTCTAAACTCAAACCGGGAGTAGGTTCATCAGCAACTATAAGTTTAACCTCATTCATCATTACCATAGATATAAGAACTCTTCTTGCCATTCCTCCCGATAACTGGAAAGGATACATTTCTGCAACTTCTTTATCAAGATTATATTTTTCAAATACTTCCTTCATCTTCTCTTCACTACCACTGACTCCCATAACCTGTTTTCCAATTTTCATTAATGGATCTAGAAAATCAATAGATTGAGGAATAAACCCTATTTCTTTTCCTCTAATTTCTTTAATATACTTATCATCAAGAATTTTTCCACAAAATTTTATATCACCTTTAACTTCTGCATTACTTGGAAGTATCCCCATTACTGAATGAGCTAAAATACTTTTTCCAGAGCCACTAGAACCTACAACTGCTATTATTTCACCTTCATAAGCATTAATGCTAAGCTCATGTACTACTTCTAACTTTTTCTTCTTAAGACCTTTGTCATACATACTAAAGGAAACTGATAAATTATTAATTTCTAAAACTGGACTTTTTTCTTTTTTCATTATCAATCCCTCCTATTCATTACCACTGCTTGGGTTTAATAGCAGCTTCATATTTTCTCCAATAACATCAAAAAGAAGCACTACTATTAAAAGCATTAATCCTGGGAATAATGCAAGCCACCACTTACCTGTTGCTATATGTTTCATTGCTTCAGATAAGATTACTCCAATAGCAGGTGTTTCTGCTGAAAGCCCAAATCCCAAAAAAGTTATAGATGCTTCATGCATTATTGCATGAGGAAAAAGTAAAATTACTCCTACTAAATAAACTGGAATAACATGAGGAATAATATGCTTTACAGCTATATACAGTCTGCTCTTTCCAAACTTATAAGAAGCTTTAACATATTGAGTAGCACGAATTTGTAAAACTTCTGCCCTTACTATTCTTGTAAGACCTGGCCAGTGAGTTACTGCTACAGCTATAGTTACGCCTCTAGCTCCTCTTCCTAACATAAAGGAAATAAGTATTAATAAAATAAGATGTGGAATTCCCATACAGGCATCTACACACCAGTTTATAAACTTATCATATATTCCCCCAATCATTGCCGAGGAAATACCAAATATAAGAGCAATAACAGAACTTATTACTGAAGCTAATATTCCAATAACAATACTATTAGATAATCCCTTTATACATCTCCAAAACATATCTCTGCCCATATAATCTGTACCAAATAAGTGATCCATACCAGGCCATACAAACTTCTGTGAATAATCGACTGCATAATTATTTTCATCCATAAAAAGACCTAAAATTAATATAGTAAATAAATATATTACTGAAATACCTATATAAATCATGACCTTAGTTCTAGTATTTATATTGAATTTTAATCTTTTCTCTACTTTTAAAGCATTATTAATCATGACTTCCCTCCTCTTTAACCCTTGGATCTAGAGCACCATATAAAATATTAGCTGTCATATTTCCTACAAAAACAAATATAGCACTAAAAATTGCTATTCCAAGAAGTAAAGGTACATCTCCCTTTACACCTGCTGCTGTTGTAGCACTTCCAATGCCAGGATAAGAAAAAACAGTTTCAGCAAGTGCCATACCACCAAAAAGTTCACTAAAAGAAGAAAACTGCTCAGTTATAGCTGGAAGAGAAATATTTCTTATAATGTGTCTTCTTATAATTTCAGAAGTTGTCTCTCCTCTTGCCTTAGCCATTAAAATGAAGTCACTTCTTAAAATTTCAATTACCTTCTGCCTTGTATATAAAGTAATCTTGCCTAAACTTAAAACACTTAAAGTAAGTGCTGGAAGAACTATATGATACAATCTATCCCATATAGTAATATCTTGTGCTGTTTTTCCTATTGGAGCTGCAAAACCTATTGGAAACCATCCTAAGTAAATTGAAAAGAAAGAAATCACAAGAAGTCCTATCCAAAATGTTGGTGCTGATTGGAGACCTATGCAAAATACCTTTATTATCTTATCAAAGATACTGCCTTTATAAATTCCTGTTATCATTCCTAATAAAAATCCTAAAACTCCAGATAAAATCCAGGCTATAATCATTAGTGCTAAAGAGTATTTAAATCTTTCACCTATTACATTAATAACTGGTTTTTTATAAGCTATAGATGTTCCTAAATCTCCTTTCATGGTATTTTTAGCCCAAGTACAAAAATGCTGCACAGGAGAATCATTTAAACCCCAATGCTCTGCAATTTCCACCTTAGCTTCTTCTGATATTGTTGATTCACTTCCTACATAAGCTGTTAATGGGTCTATAGGAGAAGATGTGACTAATATAAAAGAAAGTACGCTTACTCCAATTAGTAAGGTTGTCATTCTTAAAAATGTTGATATTAAATCTTTTAACTTTCTCATTTAATTTTCCAATCCTTCATATTACATATTATTGGTGATCCATGTCCATGTGGATGTGGAATCTGAGTATTTTTTGATATATCAATTGAATTACTTATAAAATAGCTGTGTTCAATATTGACTATATATAGATATGGATATTCATCCCCTGATATTTTTTGAGCTTCTCTCCAACAATTTATAGCCTCATCTTGATTATTATATTTTAAAGCTTTATCTATAAGTTCATCTACTTTTTCATTTGAATAACCAACTGTATTTTTAGTTCCTCCATCTAAAAATAACTTTGAATATAACAAATTTTGCAATACTATAGGGCTATATTGTCCCCAGCCCCAAACTACTCCATTTGCATTGCAGTTAGCATAAATTTCGTCCCATGAAGTCTGTTTTATATTAATCTTAATCCCTAATTCTTTAGCTTCTTCAGAAGCTGCTGATGCAAGAAGATACCTTTGCTGATCATTAGCAGCTGCATAAACTGTAAATTCACAGTTTAATCCATTCTTTTCTCTTATTCCATCATTATTATTGTCTATCCATCCAGCTTCTTTCAATAATTTTTTAGCTTCATCCTTTTGGTTATCCTTATAAGAAACTCCCTCTCCCCACCTAACTTTATCAATAAATGCTTCTGCTGGTTTTCCTATTCCATTTAAAGCATCATTTATTATCTTTTGCCTGTCTATTCCTATACTTAATGCTTTTCTAATAGCAATATCACTTGTAACATTATTACCTATCTTAACCTGTTTACCAGTCTTATCTGTAACAGTTTCTTCTGGTCTGCATGGAAGACTTATATTACGTACATCCATAGTGTTAAAGTTAATTAAAGACATTCCATCTATCTGTTCAGTAGTGTAACTTGGTCCAACCATTACTATATCTAACTGTCCTGATTTTGCGTTAGAAAAAGCTGATTTATCATCCATATTTACAAAAGTAACCTTATCAATTTCAGGCTTACCTTCATAATAACTTTCATTAGCTTCAACTATTATCTGCTGATCTGTATTATACTGAGTAATTTTCCAAGGCCCTGTTCCTATAGGATATTCATTAAACTTTTCACTATCATAATTATCACTTGGAACAATGCCAAGCTTTGCTGTTAAATCTAAAAATGGTGAATACGCTTCACTTAAAGTAAACCTTACTATGTAATCATCAACTGCTTCTACTGACTTTAATTTTGTTAAATCAACATTTTCATTATATGATTGATTATTCTTTACTGTCTCATAAGTAAAAACCACATCTTCAGCTGTAAAATCAGAACCATCCTGGAATTTCACATCTTTTCGCAAATTAAAAGTATAGGCAATACCATCTTCACTTATTATCCAATCTTCGGCTAAATCACCCTCATATTCAGAATCAGAATTTACCCTTAATAACGCACAGTTAGTAAAAGAATAACCATAACTCATAGCACCTTTAATTGGGTCTAGTGAAGTTGAAAAAATACTTCCTCCTACATACATGGATATACTTTTTTCAGCTTCATTATTTGTAGTAGATCTTTTACCACACCCAGTTGTAACTACTGTCATTACAGTAATCAACATAAATGATAATATTTTTTTCTTCATACATACCATCCTTTTTATTTTTTAATGCTATACATTCATTCCTCACTGTACAGTATATTGAACAAATTCTTAAAAATGACTAAAAAAAAACATTAATTTGTTTTTGTTCAAAAATTTTAACCAGCTGCTTAAAAAGGGACTGTATCTGAATAAATTTATCATTATTCAGATACAGTCCCCTTTTTTATTATATGTTTTATCTACTATTTTTTAGAGTTTTAGGCATATCTTCAACTCCTCCTGTAAGAACAGAAACTGTATTCTTAGCAGTAATATTGTCAGTAGATTTTTTTAATATAGTACTTAAAACTTTCTTTATACCCATTTTTCGTCACCCACCTTTAATATATATTATACATAGATTATATAATATAATATGTCATAAATCAACATTATAGTAATTAAATAGAATCAACTTTAAGAATATTGCTTTAACAAACATAATACATATTTTATTTAAGATTATTCTTCCAAGAAAGCCTATTAAACATAAGTAAAGCCAAAGAAAGTATAGACCAAATCAATATATATGAATAATAAATATTATAAAAATAAAAAATAATTGCAATAAAAGATATTAGAGTTAAATTAAACAAACCTCGTCTCCTATTTTTACTTATTAAATCTGGTTTAGTTAGAGGCATATGTTCATTTATTACAGGTGCTTGATGATATATAGCCATAAAACTAGCCGCTAAAAGAATAATAAGAGAAATTAAATTTAAAGTGCAATTTTTGCTCAATAATATTATAGAAATATTTATAATGAAGGTTATAAAAAAACATCTTATCT
>CAKVFO010000095.1 GCA_934746785.1 uncultured Clostridium sp.
GGTATAATCATGTCCGCCCACATTCTTTCAATGGAGGATTAACGCCCTTTGAGGCAAGATATTCCGCGAGGTCTTTTAGACAAAAGCGTTACAATTTTGCTTGACCACTACAACCCTTACATCATCACATCCAACAATCAATGCTTTCTTTTTACCACTAGTTCCATTGAAATAACCTCTAACTAACTCAAAAGCACTAATCATACCTATACAGTCAGAGTTCATATCAAAACAAAGACAATCTTTCTTTCCACCCAGCTTATTATGTAAAATTAGTGCTGTTTGCGGCATTAGATGTTCTGGAAGAAGCCCTGAGAATATAACCATATCAATATCTTTAATATCTGTATTAGTGCTTTCTAATACTTTTGAACAAGCTTCTAAAGACATTGTCAAGCTTGTTTCATTATCATCAGCTAAACAAATAGCTTCTCTTCCAAAAACATATCTCAATAATATTTCTACATCTTTGTTCTGCTTAGAAAAGTGATCAATATAATGCTCAACAGGTATTAAATTTTTCCCTTTTACAATTTCCACTCCATTTATCTAATACTTTTCATCTCTATCCTTTCTAATGTTCTTTCAGCTTATTAACTGCTATACTTACTTAAGTGTAACTTCTTTCATGTAAGCAACTGCTTCTTCCATTGATGCAAACTTCTTAACATTAAAATATTTTTTAAATTCTTTTTCCCACATGCTCATCTCTTCCTCTATATCTGAGACTTGATTCATTATAAAAACCACATTCTTACATGTTGTTTTAGACATTGCAGGTAATAATACATTAAATCCCCATTCAACATCTTCTTTCTCATCTTCAAATCCATTTCTAGCATCAAATAAAAAGTTACTTCCTTCAAACTTTTGAAGTAAACTTAATGCATGTAATGTTGGTTTTCTATAATCATCTTTACAACAAAATTTCTTCCATTCCAAAAAAACTATATTTTCTTCCTGCATATATGAAACTCTACAAAATTCTGAATCAAATATATCATTACATTCTAAATCTTTACTCATTTCGTCTCCCTTCACAATTTAAAATTCAACATCTTCCAACTATAATTTTTCGCTCTTTAAATAACCATTTTTTATAATATATCCCTTTTGTTCTTTTTTATTATTTCATATTATTTACTCTTTTTCAATACTTTGCTTTAAATTGGCTGTTTTATTCTTTTAAGGATATCTTCATTCTTATTATCAAGTACTTCAGCTATTTCATCAATAGTATTAGTAACTTTTTCTTCAGTTTCTTTTTTTATAAATTCAGATACTATTTCATCTAAGCTTTGATCATAATCTATCATTAAATAATAACTGTCAAAAAAATAAGTTAAAAATTCTCCTGTCATTTTTCTGCCTCCCTATTTCATACTTGAATATGTAGTCAATACGTAGAAACCTAATGGAGATGTTGGATCTCTAACAATAACTGTGACAGACTTTTTAAGTCCTTCAACCATCTGTCCTGTCGACTTAGAAACCACATATCCCACTTCATAATTAAAGTTAGTCTCTATAACTTTTCTAGCATCATTAGAATTATTGAGCCAGTCTTCAATATCATCTGCATTTTTAGTAATGGTATCCTTCAATGCTTTAGTTGCAGTTTCTGAATCTTTAAAGGAAGTTGCAGCTGCATTTTTTGATTTCATCCCATTTACTCTATTTATAAGATACTGTTCATCCTTACCAACATGTCTGTCTATAGTATGTCCACCTCTTGATTCCATATCACTAAGTATATTATCATCTATATTGTTAATTTTATCTTTAAAAGTATTACTTTTCAAATTATTTTCTACCCTTGATTGTTTACTGCTGCTGAACTCACTTACTTCATCAGTAGATGCTTTCTTTATATTATCATTAATATTATTATATCCCTCAGCAAAAACAGCTCCTGATAGTGCTAATTCTGCTGTGCCTGCAAGTACTACTGGAACAGATATGGCTATAACTAGGCCCCCTACTATTGAACCAACTCCTGTATCCGACACTGCAGCTCCACCTGCTGTAAAAGTTATTCCCCCTGCAATAGTTAAAACTCCTGCAGCCAATCCATAGGCACCTACAATCATAGTAATAACATCTCCTGTAGCCCTTCCATAATAATAGGCTGTTTTATTACCTATGTGTGGAAGTACATATAATTCTTCAAGATTATCTAAATTATTACTAAGTCTATTATTTAAATTAGTACCAAAAATTCCATCTACTATCGCAAATGGTATAAAAGCTACTCCTTCTAAAGTATTCTTTCCAAATTCCACACCTACACCTGCTACAAAGTCTAGTGCTGTCTCATACCATGGAACTTCTCTTATTGCATCATCAAGCTCAGCATCATCATTCTCAATATAATTTTTAATTTTCTCCATATTCTCGTTATGTATATTTTCAATACCACTTAAAAATTCTGAATATGCATTTTGATCTAAAGTTATTGCTTATGGGTCAATTAATGCAGTAACATTCATTATAAGTGCATTAAAACTTGAAAGTCCTTCATAAATGCTATTAAATCTATCAGCATAACTCACATCAACTGCATGTACCTTATTTAAAATCTGTTCAAACTTCTTAGTACTTATATCGTACTTATCCACCATTTTCGCATGGTATGTATCTATATCATTTACATAATCATCTATGTTTAAATCATCTATAAACCAGTCCTTAACCCAGTCTACTAAGAATAATTCACCGTCTTCTTCAACATTCTGCTTAATTATACTCCTAAGATGTTCAACAGAACTTAAGGAAAAATCTCTTACTATACCACTCATCTATCCAAGCACCTCTTCCTTAAATTCTTCTATACTGTCCCTTGTAGTTTCATAAATTTCAATGTAGCCATCTTTAACTTCATCAAGCATTGAAACTGTTGCTCCTACCAAAACCTTTAGAGAACTAACTACTCCTACAAAGGCGTTCCCTACAACATCCATATATTGTTTAGTATATCCTGCTCCTTCTACTTCCTTATGCTGTATTCCACTTGGCTCTATGTCATTTAGAAGGCTGTTTAAATTACTTATCTCTGTTTCTAGAACATCTATATTTACAGAAATCTTTTCTCCAGCCATAAACTTTTCCCCCTTAGTATATTAATCACTTTTTTTTCTAGTAAAACTACTATAAAAAAATCCTATTAAAAGAGGACTATGGCCCCTAACTTCTCAACATCTTTCATATCTTTATTTTCACCATATTTATCTATATAAAATCTCTCCATTACATCCTCAATAAAATATTCCATAAAAACAACACAAAATTTCTAAACAATGAAAAAATCATGTGAAATAACATATGTTTCACATGATTTTATATAAAATTCTAGTTTTCAAAAACTTTTCCCATATAGTATTCATCTATATAGTTGCCATCCATAAATATTGAGTTTTTCTTAATGCCTTCTACTACAAATCCATTCTTCTCATACAGATGTTTTGCCGCTTCATTTTGGCACATAACAGTAAGTTCAAGTCTTGAAACACCACTTTCCATAGCCCATTTATCAAGTTCTTTAAATAATTGTGTCCCAATCCCCTTATTTCTATATCTTTGCCTCATTCCAACAACAATATATGCCGTATGTCTAATCTTATTTGCTCCTCCTCTTTGAGCTGACAAAAAGCCGACTATCTCACTTTCATACTCTGCTACTAGTAAAAGATTCCCTCCATTAATAGCCGCATTAATCATTCCTTCTATCCCATTAACATTAGTAGATCTTTCTCCTGGCTCTAACATCATAAACTTAGTTTCTTTATCTAGTTTCAAAAGCATTTTTAACATTTTGTTTGCATCTTCAGCCTTACTTTGTCGTACGTATATCATTAAACTTCCTCTCTAACTATTACCTTTAATTGTATTTTAGTCTTATTATACACCATTAATATACATATATCCAATAAAAAGTATGTGTATTTAGAGTGTTCACATACTTTTTTATAATTCCATTTTTCTTTGAATTTCAACACCTCTTGCTAAAAGTGTAATTTCATTTTTACCTTTACAAAGTTTATGTGTAAGAAGTGATCCAATTACCCCTGCTCCATATACTAAAATTCTCATATCAATTTCAAAGGTGTCTTTATTATCTAAATCTATTTGCTAACTAATTGATACAATGACTGCTGTACAAATCACTACTAAAGCTACAATTTTTAATGATACACTTCCTGCTTTTTCAGCTCCATGCTTCTTTAATAAGGTAATTTGAATTCCATAAAAAATTGAACTTACTAATAAAGCTATAGAATTTATAACTATTATATTGTCTATATTAAAACCTATTTTTGTATACACTGCCACGTGAACAAATAAATATACTGGAATCACTAAAAAATATTATCGACATTTTAATATATACATAAAATAGATTTATATGATTTGCATCTCTATTTCTATATTTCTTAAGTATTATTGTTGGAAAAATAAAATTTTACCTTTTAAATATCCTAATTCTTTTTTAACTAACTCCTTCATTTGTACCCATCTAACTTTTTCTCTCTTTACCACTACTTTTTATCATTTTACTTAGTAGACACTACTATGTCAAACAACCATATTTATTCTATTTTATTCTATATACTTTTATTTTTATATATCCATCTTTTTCATGTTTTGTCGGTATAACAAATAATTTTTGTTTCGATTTTTATTTACTCTTATTTTATTTAAATAATTAACTTCTATAGGATAAAATCCAAGTTTTAAACAATTTATTAAAATACCTATTATTATTTTAAAAATTATGTTATACTTTGAACATTATATTGATAAAATTAAAAAGTAATAAAGGACTGATTAAACAAATGAAAAAAACAAATAAAGATGCAATTATAATTGGATTTGCTTTATTTTCAATGTTCTTTGGAGCAGGAAACCTAATCTTTCCATCATATCTTGGATATCAGCTTGGCTCTCAATATTTAGCTGGTATGGCTGGCTTTATTGCAACTGGAGTCGGACTACCTCTTCTTGCAATCATTGCATGTTCAAAAGGTGATGGAACATTTGAGAGTATTGCTGAAAAAATAAACAAAAAATTTGCAATAGTATTTACTTCAATTTTATTTTTAGCCATAGGGCCCTTATTAGCAGTTCCAAGAACAGCTGCTACTACATTTGAAATAGCTATAAATCCTTTTTTCCCAAAGGTTCCAGCTTGGACAATGATATTATTATATTTCTTAATAAACCTTTTCTTTGTACTTAAGAGATCATCAATTATTGATACTATAGGTAAGTTCCTAACACCTGCATTAATAATTATACTTGTAGTTACAATAGTTAAAGGAATATTAATGCCTATTGGTACTATACACGAAACTAGTACATCTGGAGTTTTTGCATCTTCTCTTTTAGAAGGATATCAAACAATGGATGCTATTGCTGCTTTACTTTTTGCTGCAATTATAACTACTTCTATAAAAAGTAAAGGTTATGAAGGAAAAGATATGTCTAAAATGCTTCTAAGATCAAGCTTAGTAGCAGTTATAGGTCTTGCTTTTGTATATGGAGGTCTTACTTTTATTGGTGCTCATACATCACAAATAGCTCCACACAATGTTTCTAAGACAGTTCTTTTAGTTTTAATAGCTAGAAATATTCTTGGAGATGTAGGACCTATACTTGTAGGTATTGCTATGGCACTTGCTTGTTTAACAACCTCAATAGGTTTAATTACTGCTGGATCTGACTTTTTTGAAACTATTACTAAAGGAAAGCTAAGTTATAAATTTAATGTTTTTGCTATTTCTATAATAAGCTTTGCAGTTGCTTTACTTGGCGTTGATAAAATCGTAGTATATTCAGCACCTGTGTTAAATCTTTTATATCCTGTTTCTATAACTTTAATTATTTATGCCTTCTTGCA
Source organism: uncultured Clostridium sp. (assembly GCA_934746785.1). Taxonomy (GTDB): domain Bacteria; phylum Bacillota; class Clostridia; order Clostridiales; family Clostridiaceae; genus Clostridium. Next base: position 5,897 of record CAKVFO010000095.1, read on the forward strand.
AAAACGTATTAAAATAAGAGCAGCGCAGATTGGAGTATTAACTTCTTTGATATTTTCTGTATTGCTATTAATACCAGGATTAAACTTAAACTTTTTACCACTAGCATCAATAGGTTTTGGATGGGTTTTACCTACTGCCATAGCTATGATAGTTGGGCAATTAACATTTAAAAAATAGGATTACCTAAATATAAAGACTCTGGAAAACTAACTCCAGAGTCTTTATATTATTTATTGTCCAATATTCTGTATTTCCTCTTCTAACATTAAGAATACTTTAGAGACAAGATATCCATCTGCCACTGCATGATTCATCCTAACTGTTACTGGCATCATAATTTTATCTCCTTCTTTTTTATACCTTCCCCAATTCACTATTGGCAGCAAGTATAAATAACCATCTGGAAGTTCTATATTCAAGGAATCATAAGAAAGCCATGATATATATGAAGCATCAAACCAGTTAGGATGGTTTTCTTGATCTAAATTATACTCTCTAGTATTCTTTGCTTCTTCAATATCTTTTTCACACTTCTCATAAAAAGTTTTATAATCTTCAAAATAATGTGTATATACTGGTGTACATGTTTCTGTATCTTCATGAAAGATATATTGAATAGGATTTATTTTATCATATACTATTAACTCATCTGTTTCATATAGATAACTCATCCTATAATCATCTCTTGAGTTTAACACTTTACATAATGTATATAAAAAATTAATATAAAACTTTGTCCCTGTTTCTTTTGAATATTGATATAATTTTGTTACATCTACTCTATTTGTAAGGGATACAGAACATTTGCAATCCTGAGTAAAATGTTTATATACACCCTTCCTATAATATTTTTCTTTATCTATAATTTTATAATTCATAATCAGCCTCCTTTAACATCTCCACCAAATTGTTTCATCTCTAGAATACTCTTTAAAGCCGCATCTCTTTAAAATATTATGAGAAGGAATATTATCCAATTCTGTTTCTGCAATTATATGTTTTACACCTTCTTGCTTTTTTCCAAACTCACACATTGCTTTTACAGCCTCTGTCATATACCCCTTATGCTCAAATTCCTTTCCTAAACCATAACCTATTTCTACTTCTCCATTATCATCTGGTACATCTTTAAAATCTGCTGCACCTATAACTATTCTACTTCTCTTTTCTATTATGAGCCAAAAACTATGCCAAATATAATTGTCAGGGTCTTTCTTTGTTATTTCTAATTGTCCTTTTACTATTTCCTTAAAAAAACCTTCCATAGGCTCAGCTTTATATGAAATATTTATATTTTTCTCTAATTCCTCAAGGTTATTTACCCATAAATCAAGTTCTTTTTCTTTTAATGGAATAAGCTCTAATCTCTCTGTTTCCAATAACATATTTCCCTCACCCCCTACTATATTTTACCATGAAATCAATACTTTTTTAGTATTAAAAACATTTCTGACTTAATTAATATCACTGTATTATACATTCCCTAATAATCATGATATAGCTTATATAGAAATGAAAAAAAGAAGCATAAACGCCTCTTCTTTTACTTAATATATTATAATTTATTTAAGTCTTTACATATCTCAGAAACTCTATTTGCTGACTTATTAACCTCTCTAAATATATCTGTAAGCTCATTAACCGATCCTGCCTGCTCTTTTGCAATTTCTGTAGAATTTATTACACTCTTTTTAACTTCTTCTAATGCCAAGGTAATTTCTGATAATGTTCTATTAATTTTTTCTGATGCTTCTCCACTGATTTTTGAAAACTTACGCATTTCATCAGATACTATTGCAAAGCCTTTTCCTGCTTCTCCCGCTCTTGCTGATTCTATTGATGCATTAAGAGCTAATATATTAGAGTGTTTAGCATTTTGTCTTATCTCTGCTACTACTTCCATAGCTTCTTCTAACTTAGTATCTACCTTAACAACTATATTTTGAACATTGTTCATATTTTCTGAAAGATGTTCTGCTCCGCCAGCAATTTCATTAATAGAATGTGTTGTATTTTTCATAGATTCAATAAGCTCATTAACATTATTTGTAATCCCATCCTTCCTTTCTGATGAAAAAATATATGTAAGAACTCCAACTACTTTGCCTCAATCAAATATAGGAATAATCTTCCCTTCAAAAGCAACTCAAAAAGCTTCTTTTGGAAGTACATTGTACATTACTTTTCCCAATTTTATAGATTGGTATATTAAATCATTAGGATCTGGCACTTTAAATCCTACTGGAAAATCAATATCTATACTTTTTGATGGGAAATATGCTTCTACTTCACCATTTTCATTCCAAACACATAATGCTGTATCTTTTCCGCCTACTTCTTTGATAACAGGTATTAAATCAATAACTTCTCTTAACTTTTCATTCATATTCTCTACACCTCTTTTTTAACTTTCGCCCTTTATTTTTCACATTTTTTATTTCAATTAATTATATTTTAAAATAGAAGAATAGAAAAGTATTTTATATAATTTTATGCAAGCATAATACTTTTTTTATAATTTCATATTTCTATATATTTTTTTATATTAATCTTTCAAATTTTATTTCTAACAAAAAGTTAAATATTTTAATTTAAAGAATTTACACCACTTATTTACATACATAAATCTAATCCACATATTATCCTCTTATAATTTACAAATTATGTCACTTACCGTATTTTAATTTCCCATCCTGTTTTGTCCATGTAATCTTCTAAAAAGCTTTCTGCTTCTATTCTTGTTTCAAATTCTGCTGTTATAATATTTCTATATCCATCCCCCTTATAAACCGCTTCTAATCTGAATTTTCCTGCCTTAAATTTTTCATTAACTCTTAGTTCTAACATTACTTTATCTCCCATTCCTATTGAACTTATTCCTCCTTTTTTTACTATAATTAATTATATATAGTATCTTATTATAATATATTAACATATACTTTTTGATAATTATTACATTAATTTTTCTATATACAAAAAAACTGATGCCGCTAAACATCAGTTTTTTAGAGTTTTTATATCTCTATAAATTTTTTCTATATTTATAATACATGTTACTTATAGTACCAGCATAATCATAACTTGAAATCTTAGGCAGCCTAGGCTTCACTATTTTATAATGCCGTTTTATAGATATATTTTTCTTTTATTTAATACGCTTATTGCTGCCATTAAAACTGACATAATAACTAAAAGCAATTCACAATTTATAACTTCTGATACTGCTCCTACTACCAACTGTCCTAATGGCGTAGCTATTGTTGACAATGAAATAACAATAGAATTTGCTCTTGCCAGCATTCCCTTATCTACATTAGTCTGTAGTAAACTAGTAAGCGAAATACTCATTACAGAAATAAATGCTCCTACAAATAAGCATACTGTACAGAATAATATAAAGAATATATTAAGTTCTGATATAACATTAATCTTTTGAAGATAAACTATTGCTCCTAAGATCATTATAAAAGTCCCAATTATAAAGATAGATGAACTTAGAATATCACCTAACTTTACTTTTTTGTTTAAAACATTTATAAGTAAAGCTCCAACTAACAATCCAATCATGATAGCAGTTTCAATAACTCCATATTGTACATTAGAAAAACCACATATCTTCTTGCTTAAATATGGAATTGTAACGGTATAAATAGGCATTACTATCATATTACATAAAAATGAACATAAAACTATATTCTTTATTTTTTCATCTTTTAGCGAAAAGTTTAAACCTTGTTTTAAGTCTTCTACTGCACTTTTAATAGAAAGCTTTTCTTTTGATACTTCTTTCTCATTTAACTTCATTATGTATTCAAGTAATGCTGAAATAATGAAAGTTAATCCATTACCTATTATTATCCATTCAAGGCTTACAAAACCAATTAAAAATCCACTTATTATTGGTGCTAATACATTTGTTAGAGTTATTATAAAAGTATTTAATGAATTAGCTTTTACTATATCACCTTCAACTAAAAATGGTATTGCAGAATTTGCTGAAGGAATGTATAAAGCATTAATTATACTTAAAACTGTTATTAAAACAAATAGTACCCATAGATTTATTCCTGTATATCTAAATAATGCAAATGATAAAAGAAGCAGTGTCCCACTTATTACATCTAGTGAAATCATAATTTTTCTTTTATCTAAAGAATCTCCTAAAACTCCTCCAAAAGGACCTATAAATATATTAGGTATGGAAGATAATATCATTACCGTTGCAAAAATCATACTTGAATCAGTTATAGACAACACAAATAGTGATACACAATACTTTTGAATTAAAGTTCCAAAACTAGACATTCCCTGTCCAATCAGGAATAATGTAAAATCTTTATTAAATGTGTTCTTCATTGCTTACTATTTTCCCATCCTTAAAGTTTATAATTCTATTTCCATATTGAGCTGACTCTAATGAGTGAGTAACTTGTACAATTGTTGTATTATATTTCTTATTAATTTCTCTAAACAGCTCCATAACTGTTGTCCCAGTTTTAGAATCTAAATTACCAATTGGTTCATCAGCTAATATAATAAGAGGATTAAAAATTAAAGCTCTTGCTATAGCAACTCTTTGTTGTTGTCCTCCTGATAATTCTTGAGGTTTCATCTTTCTCTTTTCTGTTAATCCTGTAATTTCAAGAAGTTCTTGAAGTTTTTCTTCATAATCCTTTGGCTTCTTGTTATCTAAAACTATAGGAAGCATTATATTATCTTCAACTGAAAGATTAGGTACAAGATTATAGAATTGAAAAACAAATCCCATTTCATTTCTTCTTATTGAGCTCATTTCCTTTTCCTTAATAGTACTAAGCTCTTTATTATTTATTAAAATGGATCCACTTGTAGGCTTGTCTAAACCTCCTAGTAAATATAATAATGTAGACTTACCACATCCTGATGGTCCCATTATAGAAACAAAATCTCCTTCATTAATTTCGAAAGAAATATCATTTAGAACTGTTTGTTCATTACTTCCTATTTTAAACTTTTTAATTAAATTCTTAACACTTATTACTGACATCTTTTAATCTCCCTTAATCCATTCTTATACTTTCTATTATTGAGAACTTTCTACTCTTTATAGCAACTGGAATTACTGCAATTAAAACAATTATTACTGTTACAAAAATTAAAAATGGCAGACTGCTATAGTTAAATACTATATTAAGAGATACCCCCGCAATTTCTGTAATCTTTGAAGAATACCATAGCAATAAATTTTGTCCTAATATGCTTCCTATAAATGCCCAGAAAGTAATGTATAGTGATTCAAAAATAATCATTCTAATTCTTTGTGTCTTTTCTAAACCTAATGAAGCTAATACTGCAAAGCTTCCTTTTCTTTGAATAAAACTAATCATTATATTATTTAAAACACCGAAGGCTGCAATAACTACTGCTATTATTGTAAATATATTTAAGATATTAATAATTTGAGCATTACTCTTTATGTTTGAATCTATACTTTCTTCATAAGTTGTTATAGTTCCTCCATAATAAGATACATCTTTTTTAATATTATCTAAATCATCTATCTTATTATTTTCAGCATCACATACTATTGTTGATATCTTTATATTAGGGAAATTATCATGATTAAACTCGTTCTTAACCATAATAAATGTACTATTATACTGCATCTTTCCATCTACAATACCAATGACTTTTAGTTCTTTCTCTTCATCTTTATAATTAACAGTTATGGTATCACCCTTTTCTGCTCCAATAAAAGCTGCAGTTTTTTCTGAAAGTATAGTTACATTTTTTTCACCTGATTTAAAATCTTCAAATACCCTTTTAGCTTTACTATCTTCCCAATCAATATAGTTGTCATAGTTTAAATACTTGTCTTCATCTATTCCTACCATATAAATAGATTTATCATCTACCTTAACATTAGTTAAGCTTATGTTTTGAATAGAATCCTTATCTATATTGCTATTCTCTTTTAAAACATCAACTATCTTGCTGCTATCACTTGTATACTCTGAAACATCTATATCCACTCTTAAGTCATATCTTAGATTTTCATAAGCTTCAGTTATTGTATCAGTCATGCTACTTCCTGCTGAATTTATTAATATTACTACAAATAGTGAAATAAACATTAAAGTAATATTACTTTTTAATAACTTTGAAGTTCCTACATTATTAATAGATAATGCTGGAATTGAAATTTTATTTTTTAATATCTTATAAAATACATTTGATATTATTTCAACCACAAATGGCATTATAAGTATTATGGCTATAAGTGTTACTAAAAGAAGTAATGGGCTCATTTGTGAAATCATTTCATTATCAATAAATCTTCCTGCTACTGAAACTAAAAGTAATGCAATACCTGCTATTAGTTTAGTTTTCTTGTCTTTAACTTCTGCACTTTCTCTGTTTAAGATAATTTCTATTATTTCCTTTTTAGAAACGTTAATTATTGGAATAATTGAAGATAACATTGTAAGAATAACTGCAAATATTATTCCACCTATAATAAGGCTTGCATTTATTTTAGGTATATTATAAATTCCATATTCTCTAAAAGGTGAAAGGATATAATTAGCTAAACATATAACTCCTGTTCCCCCTGCTGATCCTATTATTCCTCCTAAAAGTCCATATAACAAACTTTCAAGGCTTAATATTTTTCTTATGTCTCTCTTTCTAGCACCTTGACTTAAGAAAGTACCTATAACCTTTAATCTTTCGATAACTATAAGCTTATATGAGCTATAGATTATTATCATACTCATAATACTTATAATAACTAATAAAAGATAGAAATATGTTGATAATTGACCTATCTGCATTTCAATATTTGTTTTATCATATAAGGCTGATACTGCAACTGTTTCATTTTCTTCATTAATTTCTGAAACTGCTCCATCTATATCACCATCTTCACTGCTGGCAAATATAAAATTATATTTTCCTTCCAAATTTAATTCTTTATTCATATATTCATATGGGACAAAAATGGCTATCTTATCTTTAGAATCATCATAAAATAATCCACTATTAACGCTTATAGCCTTTATCTTAAATTCCATTTCTTTATTATTGATATCTAATTTTATTATGTCACCAGTGTCATATCC
>CAKVFO010000096.1 GCA_934746785.1 uncultured Clostridium sp.
ATTTATTCCTATCTCACTTACCCCTAAAACTTCTTTCCATACTTCAATTACTATTGCTTGAAGATCATCAGCTTCAGTCATATCCCTTTCCTTCTTAACCTTAACTGGCTTTGGAAGTCTTCTTTTATCTACCTTACCATTATTAGTTAAAGGCATTTCATCTATTAAAATAAAGTCTGAAGGTATCATATATGAAGGAAGATCTATTTGAAGTTCAGTTTTAAGCTTTTCTATATTCTCTTCATTATCAGTAACTACATAAGCAAGTAATCTTGTAACATTATTGTTATCATCAAGATCTGCTATTACTTCAGCATTTCTTATTTCCTTATGTTCCATGATTTTATTAGTTATTTCACTAAGCTCTATTCTGTATCCTCTAATCTTTATCTGATTATCAATTCTATCTATAAAGTCAATATCACCATTTGGCAGAAGTCTTACTAAATCTCCTGTCTTATAAAGAATGTCTCCATCAACAAAAGGACTCTTTATAAATCTTTCTTCTGTAAGGTCTGGTCTGTTTAAGTATCTTAAAGCTACACCTAAACCTCCAACAACTAACTCCCCAACAGCTCCTCTTGGCTTAATATTATTGTTTTCATCTAAAACATAAAGTCTTGAATAATCTAATCCTTCACCTATTGAAACCCTACATCTTCTATTTTCATCCATCAATTCATTTACTATATAACCTGTTGTAATAACAGTTGCTTCTGTTGGTCCATAAGCATTTAAAAGTTTTCCTTTGCCTATCTTCTTAAATGCTTTATTAAGGTGATATACAGAAGCCTTTTCTCCACCTATAGAAATACGTCTTATAGGTTCTAAAGCTTCTACATTAGTATCTACTATAAGGTTAAAGATAGCAGTTGTTGTAAATATGAAAGTTATTTTGTTTTCCTTTATAACTTTAGAAACCTTGTTAATGTTCATAACATCATCTTTTTCCATTACAAATAACTCAGCACTATTTAATAAGCTGCACATTATTTCACCAACAGATACGTCAAAGGCATAATTACATAATTGAAGAACTCTATCCTCTTTAGTCATATTTATAATCTTAGATTCTTTTGCTATAGAGCATGCATTTCTATGACTTAATAAAACTCCCTTAGGTGTACCTGTTGAACCTGATGTATAAATAACATAAGCAGTATCTTCTATATCATTTATTATTTCTAGATTGTCACCTTTGTACTTTGAATCTGGTTCCTTATTAACATCAATAAACTTATCAGCTTCAACATACTCAGCATACTTATCACTTGTAATTACAAACTTAGCATTACTATCACTTAAAATGAATTTAATTCTATCTTCTGGATTTGCTACATCTATTGGAAGATAAGCTGCTCCTGCTTTAATTACAGCAAATATTGAAACAATCATCTCTATAGATTTATCTAAAATAAGTCCTATAATGTCATTTCTTCCTACACCTTTATCTCTAAGTTCATTTGCTCTTCTATTAATCTTTTCATTTAACTCAGAATAAGTAAGCTTTTCATCTTTAAAATGTACAGCTATCTTATCTGGAGTATTTTTCACAGACTCTTCAAATAACCTAACTACATTTAAGTTTCTATCTAATGGTTTAATTTCTCTATTAAACTCTTTACCTATTATTTCATCTTCACTTAAGATAGTTATTTCCTTCATTGAGTTTTCAAAATTATTTACTACACTATATAAAGCATTTTTATAGTAATTTAAGAATATTTCCATAGTTTCTTTCTTAAATAACTCAGTTGAGTAAGAAAGCTGGCATGTAACATCATCATTATCCTCAAATACCTGTAATGTCATATCAAACTTTTCAACACTACAGTCTACCTTAGTATTTACTACCTTAGCCTCTCCTAAAGATAAACTATCATTCAAGTCTGATTCCATAGTAAACATCACATCAAATAAAGCATTTCTATCTTTTTCACTTTGAAGATTTAATAAGTTAACTATTCTTTCAAAAGGTAAATTAGAATTTGAATATGTATTTAATAAGCTGCTCTTTATATCCTTAAAGTAACTTGATACAGTCTGATCATCATCAACCTTAATCTTAACTGGAAGTGAATTTACAAACATACCTGTTACCTTTTCAAATTCATGAAGATTACGTCCAAGGTAAGGAATACCTATTATATACTCATCTTGTCTAGTATATTTATTTAATAAGACACCAAAGGTACCAAACATAAACATGAAAGAAGTAAGCTTATTCTTATCTTTAATCTTTCCTATTCTCTTAACTAAATCTGATTCTAAAACTATGGAAGTTTTTCCGCCTTTAGTAAGTTTCTTTCCGCCTCTTTCATAATCAGTAGGCATGTTAAGCATAGGAATTTCACCTTCTAAGTTTTCCTTCCAGAATTCCTTTTCCTCTTCAATTTCAGTTCCATCTATTAAGCTGTTACTCCATTCAGAGAAATCTTTATATTGGAAAGTTACTTCTTCTAATTCATTATCATTATAGATTTCCATTAAATCTTTTAAATAAATCTTAGTAGTTTCACCATCTGAAATTATATGATGAGTGTCAATAAATACTCTTTCTACTTTATCACTTCTATAAACAACAACAACTCTTATTAAAGTATCATTAGATAAATCAAAAGGTTTTATTAGTTTTTCAACTAACTCTTCATCATTTATTTCTTCACTTGCTTCTAAATGTATTTCTTCTATTTTAAATGAAGCATTATCTTTTATTTTTTGAACTAATACACCATCATTTACAGTAAAGTTAGTCCTTAAAGATTCATAACGATTTATAAGCTTTTTAAAGGATTCTTCTAATTTAGAAACATCTAAGTTTCCTTCAATCTTAAATAAATATGGCATATTATATTTAAGATCTTCTTTATCAAAGCTCCAAATTGTATAAATACTCTTTTGAACATAAGACATTTCATAAAAATCTTTTTCTACTGCCTTTTCAAAAGGTTTCTTAGCTACTGATAACATAAGACATTTGCTTAATTCTTTAATAGTTGGATTTTCAAAAATATCATTTATCTTAATATTAGAATTAAACTTTTCATTAATTTCATTAACTGCTTCAACTACTTTTAATGAGTGACCTCCAAGTTCAAAGAAATCATCATTTACTCCTATACCTTCAACCTTTAATACTCTTTCCCATATAGAAACAAGTATTTCTTCAGTTTCATTTCCAGCCTTTTGATAATCTCTCTTAACCATATCATCTATAGTCAGCTGTGGAAGAAGTCTTGGTTCAACTTTTCCGTTATAACTTAGAGGTATCTTATCAATCTTTACATAATATAGAGGTATCATATATTTAGGAAGCATTTTACTTAAATGATTCTTTAAACTATTCTTATCTATTTCTTCATCTGAAACATAGAAAGCACCTAAAGCTTCATCATCATTATCTTTACTAACCTTAATAACTACAGCTTCTTTTACACCTTCATATTTCATAAGAGCTTTTTCTATTTCACCAAGCTCAATTCTAAATCCTCTAATCTTTACTTGATTATCTATTCTTCCTAAATACTCAAAGTTTCCATCTTCCTTTAAAACAGCTAAGTCTCCAGTTCTGTACATTAATTCATCTTCTGAATAAGGATTTACAAAGAATTTTTCATCACTTAGTTCCTTATTATTAAGATATCCTAAACCTACACCTGCACCTGAAACACATAACTCTCCAGAAAGTCCTATTGGTCTTATATTTAAGTTATCATCTAATATGTAAATTGAAGTATTATCTATTGGCTTTCCTATAGATACACCAACGTTTTTATCCTTCTTAATATCATATTCATAAATCATACATCCAACAGCTGTTTCTGTAGGACCGTATTCATTAAATATCTTTGCATTTCCACCATATTTTAAGAAAGTTTCTTTAGCTGTTTCTGTTTTTAGCTCTTCACCACCAAGAATGAAGCACTTTAAAGCTTTATTGAACTCTTTAAAGGAATTAGCTATTTTCAAGTGAGCTGGAGTAAGTTTTATAATGTCTAATCTCTCATCTTTAAATACATCTTCCATAAGAGAATTTATATTCTTATCATCTTTATAAACTATTAAAGTATTTCCACTTAATAATGGTACAAAAAGTGAAGTTACAGTTAAGTCAAAGGATATTGAAGTAAATAAAGGCATATTTCCATGATTATCTTTAACATACTGTTTTATTGCAAAGGAAATATAATTTACAAGATTCTTATGTGCAAGAACTACCCCCTTTGGATTTCCTGTTGTTCCTGAAGTATATATAATGTATACTTTGTCTTCTGGAGATACTTCTACATCTAAATTTTCTGAAGAATATCCGCTTAAATCAATTTCTCCTAAATTAATATTTTCATATCCTTCAACTTTATGCGAATCACAGCTTATTAAGATAGTTTCTGCCATACAGTGATTTAATATATAACTTACTCTTTCTCCTGGAAGTCCTAAATCTACCGGAACATACGCCGCACCACATTTTAATACAGCTAATATAGATACTAATAGGTTATAAGATCTGTCCATTCTTATAGGAACATTGCAGCCTTTCTTAATTCCCTTTGAATTTAGATAATTAGCTAGTCTATTTGCATCACTGTTTAATCTGTCATAAGAAAATTCTTCTGCTCCCTCTATTAATGCTATCTTATCCTTATTATTTAAAGCTATTTCCTCAAATAATTTACTTATGCTCTTACTTGGAACATTCATTGAATTCTTATTGTTAAACTTATGTATTATATTATGCTTATCTTCCTCAGATACTGAAGATATCTTCTTTATGCTCTTATTGATATCCTTCATTCCATCTTGGATTATGCTAAACATAATATTATTAATTAATTCTATGTCTTTTTCAGTTAATAAACTTACTTGGAAGTCATAATCAATAGTCAGCTCATCTTCATTATTTCTATCATTAATATGTATAGTTAAAGGATCAAAGGAACTCTTATTAAATATCCATTCAGCTTTATATTCCTCTTCCTCTGATTTTTCCAAGGCTGCATTTTGATATGATATTGTTACATCATATAGCTTTTTATCAACATTATATTGTTCTCTTAAGTCATCTATTAAAATATCATAAGGATACTTTTGATGTCTTAAACCTGTCATAAGTTCATTTTTTGCTAATTCCATAACTTCAAGATAAGACATATCTTCTTTCATATTAAATCTTACTGCCATGGTACTTATGAACATTCCTAAAGTCTTTTGCTCTGACTTGCTTGTTCTATTTAAAATAGCTGTTCCTAAAGAAATATTATCCTTATTAGCAAAGCTTCTAAGTGCTAATGCAGTATTTGCAAATAAGAAATTAAATATAGAAATATTTTTTTCTTTGCAGAACTCTTGAATTTTTAAATAAAGTTCACCACTTAGCTTCTTTGTTATTCTTTCAGCTCTTACATCTAAAAGTTCTTCATCTCTTGCCAAAATACTATACTCATTAAAATCATGGAACTTATCTTCCCAGTATGCTTTATCCTTTTCAAACCTTTTTGAAGTCTTATATTTGCCTTCAGATTCTAGAAAGTTTAAGTATGACTCAGACTTTTCAATAATTTCTTCATTATCTCTTAACTTCTTGTAATTATCCCATATCTCATTAGCTGAAAGTACAATAGACCATGCATCACTAACTATGTGATGGAACTTTAATATAAATCCGCATTCCCCATCAGGATTTATAGCAATCCAAAACTTAGATAAATCAGAATCATAAAATTCAAAAGGTTTACTTGCTTCTTTTTCGATAAACTCTTTGTATTCCTCTTCTTTATCTTGAAAGTTTAATACTTCAATTTTCCTATACGTATATTCTTTAACTTTTTGCTTAATATGATTATTTTCATCTTTAAAAATACGTATTCTTACTGCATCGTTTTTTGATATCATTTCATTAATAGCTCTATCAAGTACTGATGTATCCAAATTATCTTTAAAATACATACACCCCATTACATTTAGTGCACCTGTATCATGGTAAAGCTGCTCTAATTGAAAAATTCTTTTTTGTGGATGTGTTAAATCCATGAACATTAATAAAACTCCCTTCAAACTACTTATCTAACATCTCTTTAATCTTGTTAATAACTAATTCTGAATATTCATGATGGATAAAATGCCCCGAATCTTCTAAGTATATAAACTCACTGTTTTCCGACATATCAGCTAGTTCTTTTTCATAAGTCTGCCAATTATCAAATCCATTATTTCCTGCACTTATAACTGTTATTTTAATATCTTTTAAGCCTTCATTTTCTTTTACTTTTTTTCCATTTTCCTGTATAGATTTTCTTTCGTTAATCATATTAGAATTCCATAAATTTTTAAGGCTCATTTCAACATTAAGTTTTTGCAATTCCTCACTTATATCTTGTTTAGTTTCAAACTGACTCTTAAAATTAGAAGAAAGACATAAGGCTCTTAATACTCCTGTTTTTCTCATAGCTCCTAATACATGAACCATTGATTTCATAAGATCATTAAAATCCTCACAAAAACTTGGTGATGCTCCATCAATAAACATTATGCTGTCCACTTTTTCAGGATAAAGTTCAGCAAATCTTATTGCCTGAAGGCTTGCCATAGAATGAGCTACTAAAACATAAGGTTCTTTCTGTCCACTTTTATCAAGAACTGTTTTAAATTCATCTACTACAGTATCTATATCTCTTGATTTTTTTGTTATGCTGCTGTTTCCCATACCTGGTCTATCATATAAAAACACCTTAGATTCCTTAGATATCTCATTCCATAATTCATACATATCTAAATATGATGAATTCACTCCAGAACCAGATAAAAACACTACAGTTTTATCTCCCTTTCCCTTTTCAAGATAGTAGATATCATCCTTATCAATTTTCACCTTTTCTGTCATATAACTAACTTCAGTTGAGTTCTGTACTTTCTTATTCATACTATAATCCCATCCCTTTAAAGATACTAAAGAAACCATGACTAAACTTAAAAGTAATCTATTCCTTTTTTTCAATACATATCTTCCTTCCCATTTTAAATATCACAGTAAAGTACTTACTATGCTAAACTTAAATACTCAATTACATCTTCTATTTTTACAAACTTATGGAAGTGCCTGTCTGAAATTTCTATATCAAATTCATCTTCAAATCTAACTACAAGCTCTACTAAGTCTAAAGAATTTAATCCTAAATCCTCAGTAAAACTCATTTCATTAGTTAAATCCTCTTTACCACAATATTCACTTATTATTTCATATACTCTATTTTCCATTTATAATTTCTCCTTCTTATTTAGATATCAAGTTTCTTTTTATTTTCTTAGTTGTTGTTTTTACAAATTCTTCGCTTCTAAACTTTATTTCATTTATTCTCTTATATTGAGCAATTGTCCTATTTAAAGAATCTACTTCCTTTTGAATATATCCTTCTATATCTTGAACTCCGTTATTTTCAAGCCATTCATAATCCGGATAAATTTCTGCTACTATCTTATTATCCTTTTCATACACAACCACTTCACAAACAGCATCTATGTTTTGAATCTTTAACTCTAACTCTTCTGCTGAAACATTCTTACCATTAGCTAAGATTATAAGATTTTTAATTCTTCCAGTTACATATAAGAAACCTTCTTCATCTATATAACCAAGATCTCCAGTTCTAAACCATCCATCTATGAATGCCTTTTCTGTTTCAGCTTCATCGTTAAAGTATCCCATCATTACAATGTCACCTTTTACAAGAATTTCACCTTCATCGCTGATTTTAACCTGAACTCCTGGCAATATTCGTCCAACACTTCCTACCTTATTTTTATCATTCTCATTAACAGAAATAATTGGAGAACATTCACTAATTCCATATCCATTTACAATATCTATTCCAAAGGATCTAAATTCTTTAATATACTTCGTATCTAGTAAAGCCCCACCAGATATTATGAAGTCTAGCCTGCCTCCAAATACTGCATGTATATCTTTGAATACTTTTTTTCTTATATCAATTCCTACAGCTAATAAGGCATTACTAACCTTAATCATGAATTTCACAAGTTTGGTTTTATTTTTCTTATCTATTTCACTCCAAATTTTCTTGCTTAAAGTTTCAACAAACAATGGAACAAGTGAAATATCCTGTGGCTTAGCAGTTTCAATATCACTCATCAGCCTTTTTAAACTTGAATTTATGTATACTGTTCTTCTTTGAATCATAGATGTTATTAAACTTGCTGCCATACAAAATGTATGATGAAGAGGTAAAACAAGAACTGTCTTATACCCCAAAGTTACATTTTGACTAGCAGCATAAGAATCGATAACTACACTCTTACGTCTTAACATAACTCCTTTACTTTTACCTGAAGTTCCAGAAGTATATACTATAAGTCCTAGAGAATCTATATCTATATTATTGTCTATATAGCTATCATCTTCTGTTTTTAAAGTCATCTCCTCTAGGTTCTTCATGTTAATATACTCACAAAGTTTAGGACATACCTTTCTTAAATCTTCAATAATATCTGAGTAACTATTATCATAAATAATTGCTGTGCAGCCACTCTCATTTATTATTTCTGCCAAAGATTCTGATTCAAGTTCCCTATCTAAAGGTACTGCCACATTAAATCCGGATATAACTGTGAAAAAGGAAAGTATCCACTCATAACTATTTGGTCCTAAAATTGCTACCTTAGTATCTTTAATACCTTTAGCATACAGTCCCTCTCCCAAGCCACACACATGTTCTTTAAGTTCTCCATAAGTAACATTAACAATTTGGTTTTTTTTGGTAAATTGTAAAGCTATTAAATCTTTACATTCCCTTGAATTGGTAACTAGCAGTTCATTAACGCTAGATACTTTTTTAAACTTTTTTAATTGATTTTTATAATCCACAACAATCAACTCCATATAAAACATCTTTTCCTTTGTTCAAGGTAATTTTAACACACGCTAAAACTTTGCACAATTTTGACAAACTATATGTTTTTTTCTAATCTAATGCCCTTCAAACCCTTAACTTATGTCTATTTAAGGTTAGTTTGTTATTTTATTCATTATTTATATTTTTAAATTAAAAATCCCACAATAAGATAATGAGACCATCTCCATTTTATGTTATTGAAGTATATTTATCTCACAGTTTTGCATAAAAAGGATTTTAATTAAAATAATTTTTTTTCATAATTATTTTATTTAAAGGTTTATTTATTCTGCATTTTTCCCCATTTGTAAAATTTATTTCATTTAGTAAATTGCTTCAGAATTTCTTCTGCACAAAGTGGCTGACGCCACGCTTTTTAGCGCAGGAAGTCACTTTGTCAGCCATGCAAAAGGTTCTAAAAGCAAAATAATTTCGTATTAAAATACAATTTAATTATTTTGCTTTTTGGTTCTTTTGCGGCCTACAATTATTTTTTAACGTATTTACCAACTTGCATATCAGAAAGCTAGTAATAATCAGCGCTCGCTTTTAAAAAAAATTTTAAATTTCCTATACGTTAAAAAAACATAGATACACCTAAGCATATCTATGTATAAAAAAACATTTATTAAATTTTATCTATTATATCAAAGTAATTTTCAAAAGTTTTAGCACAACATTTATAATTTTTAATTGTTATATATCCTATACGCAATCCTATTAAAGTAAATGCCATTGCCATTCTATGATCATCATAAGTCTCAACAGCAGCTGGTACTATTTCACCAGGATATATGCATATTCCTTTATACTCTTCACTTTCTTCGCATTTAACTCCAAGTCTAGTTAATTCATTTACAATTGCTGATATCCTATCTGTCTCTTGAAAGCGTATATGTGAAATATTCTTTATTATTGTTTTTGAAGAGGCAAAAGGTGCAATGGCTGCTAATGTCATTGTCTGATCTGAAAAATCATTCATATCTACAGTAACACCAGGATATTTTCTATCCTTAATTCCCTTAATACATATTCCTCTATCAGTTTCCTCCATTAAGCAGAAACACTATAATCTGAATTATGACATACAACTAACTTATCATCCTCACATAATACATCAATTCCAAATTACTTCATCATAGCAAGAGTAAGTTTAATATAAGCTTAAGCTCCCTTAGTTCTACTTCCAGACATTTTTATTTTAAGCCCTTCAGGCAATAAAACCCCAGACATAAGTAATGCACTTACAAATTGACTGCTTATAGTAGTATCAATTTCTACCTCATTTGAATTAATATCACTGGAATGTATCTCAAAAGGAAAATGTCCTTCTTCTTCAAGACAATTTACTGTAACTCCTAAATCTTTAAGAGAATCTATAAGCTGTTTCATAGGTCTTTTCTTCATCTGATCTGAAGACTGCAAAACATAATCCCCTCCTGCAAAAGCCAGCATTGCAGTTAAAAATCTTGCTGCTGTTCCTGCACTTCTTACATTAATAGTGGCATTTCTATTTGGAATTACTCCTCCTAATCCACCTATTAACACTTCTTTTCTTTCTTCATTTATATCAATGTCAAACCCCAATTTTATTAAGCAATCTAAAAAAGCTTTAGAATCATCACTAAATAACACACCATTCAGTTTACATTTACCCTTAGATAATGCTGCTAAAAGAAGTGCTCTATTAGTTATACTTTTAGAACCTGGTACATCTATCTCAATTTTTTTTACTTCTTTAACTTGTTTTACTTTATAATCTTCAGCCATCTACTTTTTGCCCCTTTGTTTTATAGTATAAGTAAATTATCATCATCTTCCTACAAAATTAAATGAGAATGTTTTATCTGAAAAAACAAAACCTACATAAACATCATTTGTTCCATTTTTCTTATATCTAAAACAGTAAGCATTTTCTTCAATACCTTTATTAGAATTAAATACCTGGCCTACCTCTCCACCTTCTAAAAAACTATAGTCTGGATAAGCGTTATCTAAAATTACTCTTGCTTCATATAAGGATATATCCATGAAATTATCATCAAATTCTTGATGAATATATTCTATTGTTTCTTTAATCTTATTATTTTTTACAATATATAAATTTCCTCCTGCCCCTCCTAATTCACTGCATCTATATACATTCCTTGTTTTATCTCCTACGTAATATACGGCTTGTACATGATTATTTGTCTCTATTTTAGGATTTATCACATTAAATGCAAGGACTTTTTCTTTAATTCCATAAGCCTCAATACCATAATCATAGCTACATAGGAATGTTAAAAAAGCACCTTCTTGTAATAAATTATTTACAAAATCAGCATCTTCCTTTAATATAAGTTTTTCAGCAGATGCTGAATTTAAAAGTTCTATTTTCCCATCTGATGACTTTATTGTATTAGATGCTTCACTGTTAATCAGTTTTACTAATTCCTTAAGTTTACTATCTGCACTGCTATATTTTTTACTTTCTATTAATTCTTTAGCTTCAAGAACCTTTTTACTTATATCATTTTTAAATTCTTCAGATAAAAATTCTAAATTAACACCTTCAATTTCCTTGACTACTTCACTTAAACTTTCTTTATTTTCATTACTTACTTTTTCCTCGAATAGTTCCAATAAAGATACCATACTATAAACTTGATCCTTATCTTCACTATCAATAACCCTTTGACACTTTTCCATTAAGTCATTATAATCTTTTTCATTTTTATCAAGTATATATTCCTCAAATTCTTTTTTATAGTCAGTTACATAATTACTAAATTCTTTTATATTTTTAATAGATTTAGTATCATTATGCAAGTATAAAGCAGCCAAAATGCTTATAGATATAACTATAAAAACTGCCATTAGTAATATAACCCATGTTTTTTTGTTACCTTTTCTCATAATTTCTATCATCCCTCTTTTATCATTAGTTAAAGTTCTTTCATATTATATCATATTATTAATCATTATATAAGGATTAACTTAAAATAAGTCTCAAATCCATTTAACATCCCCAAAACCTTAAGAATAAAAGGCAGTACCATGGACAGCAAAATAAAAGGCATAATAGAAATAACTAAGAACCTCCCTCTCTTAATTTCTTCTGTAGTATAAACAAATCCACATAATCCATTAATCCCCCAACAAGTCTTATCTGATTTTAAAAAGTTAGGTATGAAAGAAGCATGGATAAATTCATGTACTGTCATAAATACGAAAATCATAGCAACATATAATAATGTAGATAAATTCAAATTAAAGTTAATTAAACTTATTTCAGTGCATTATACACATTTATAATTCCTGCTCCAAATTCCTCCATAAAATTTCTCGCTGCCTCAAACACCTTATATCCTGATTTTTCCAAATACTCAATTTGCTTTGTAATATCTATCTTTCTTCCTTCATACCATCCTGCTTTTTTTAATAACTTCTTGGTTCTATCCTCTAACATTTATATCTACCTTTCCTATGTTATTTAGTTCTCTAAAAGTTCTTGAGCAATTCTCACATGGTTCTGCATAATACTTAGTTTTACTTTGTACACATTTGAAACTTATATCATAAAATTCTGCTCCATTTAATATTGCCTTTCTAGTACTCCATACTTCTGCACAATTTTCTACATTCCAATCTTCAAAAGATGGATTACCAGTTAATTCACTAATTTCCCTAGCCTCTATAGCTTGCATCTTAGTATTTTCAATTGAATCAGTTAACTTTTTCATTTCTTTTATGACACTATCTCTTGATAATCCTTTATTAATAAAAAACTCCTCTGATATTGAATTTAATATATATTTTTCAGTTAATGTATTCTCATAATACTTAGAATACGCTATAGATTCCTGTCCATACTTATCTAACAACTTTTCAAATAAACTTTTATCAAACACTTCTCGGATTAACCCCTTTATATTGGACAAAATCTATTTAATTCTAAGTTTTTCTTAACTTTATATTTTTATACTTATTTTTTATAGATGCTCTCCAAGATAAAGGGTATAAAATTCCCTTGGTGGCATATACCTTAAACTTGAATGTAATCTTCGTTCAT
>CAKVFO010000097.1 GCA_934746785.1 uncultured Clostridium sp.
TTGATGTGTCAATGCTTACTGATCCTGCATTAATATTTGTATCGTAGTTAAATGCACCACCTTTTTTACTGTCAAAGTAACTTAATGCTGCATCTGACAAGTCTATCTTTGCTATTCCTGATGCATTATTTTTAACTTTAAATTTAAGGTTACAAATAACCCCATCACTTTCAATTATTTGATTTGCTTTTTCAGTTAAATATTGAACCTTAACTGAACCATTTGATGCATCTTTTGTTAGGAATAATTTACTATACTTAGCTGTTAATCCTGCCCCTTCAACTCCTACGAACTCTAACTTGCTTGAATCATAATTTGTTACAAATTCATAGTTTTCTATTGGATATAAGCCTGATTTAAAATCAGATAATGTCACAGGAACTGTTACTTCTTCTCCAACTTTTCCAGTTACATTAGCAACTTCAAGATTCATTGCTCCTTCAGTTTTTGTTGGATCATCTTTTGTTGGATCCTGTGTTGTAGAACCTCCAATATTAATAGTTCCAACATTTAAATCTACATCTAATTTCTTACCAGATGAATCTCCAAATAAAACTTCACTTACATTTAATTTAACCTTAGTTCCTGCTGCTAAATTAGAATTTAGTTTAACTTTAACAGTTCCTAATAAATATTCACCATCAAATGAACCTTGATCAAATATTACATAGGTTAATGCACTTTCTGTTTTACTAATGTAATTACCAAAGCTACTGCTTGCCCCTAACTTTTCTAATTCATCATCATTGTCTTCTACACCTACAATAGTATATTCACTTGTATTGCTTATTTTTACACTTGCACCAACTGCTGTTGTATCTTTTGAAATCTTAACCTTTACTGGAACATCAACTGTATCACCAGCGTTTGCATTTACTTCTGGTATAATTACTCCTAGCTTATCTTTCAATGTATCTGCTTTGCCAATAGTTAATGTTTTTGTTACTGTTTTTCCATTATCAAATACAAATTCAAAAGTATGTCTTCCCTCATTCAAACTATCTAAGAATGTATTCTTAAAGATAACGTTTGCACCCGATTTTCTATAATCATTTGATGATAAAACTTTACCATTTTCCTTTATACTTGATAGGTTTCCATTCTCTGTAGGTGCTTTTACAACAGAGCTTGTTCCCTTTTTGTAAGAAGTTACATTTAAAGATACTGATGGATTCTGTTCTTCAACTGGAGGATTCACTATTGTACCACCACTTGAACCATTAACTCCAACTACTTTATTATTAAATGAATAATCATTACTTTGATCAAACATTCCTGTCCAGCCTTGGCTATTAAAACTCATTTTAATTATTATCTTTTCACCTGCTGGTAATTTACCATCTGAAATAGTCATTTCACAAACTCTTGATTTACTTTTATCGCTAGTATCAGAGTTATCTATAAACCTTCCACTTATTTTATCTGTAAAATTTTGATATCCTTCAACATTATTAATTGTTCCAGAATAATAACAGTGGAACTCTTCTGTCACATTATTATCATTTGAAAAATAATAATTTAATTTCATACCTGATAAGTCAATTTCATGTCCTGATGTATTTTCTACAATAACATTACCTGAAATTGCATTAGTTTGTGTTTGATTTATTTCTGGTTCATAAGTACACTTAACATCTGATGCATTTATACTTGATGCAACAACATTGCTTTTTTCTTTTGCTTGAACTTTAACATTACATGGCACTACTAATGTTGCCATTAATGCTATAGTAATTAGTGAGCATAATTGTTTTCTTTTCATTTTATTCCCTCCTAAAATATATATAAAACATTACATTAATGTAATATTTTTTACATTGATTTTTATCGTACCTTTTTATCTCGCTTATTGTCTCATTTTTTTATGTATAATTCTACCTTTTTTCCTGTATTATAGATATTTCATCCTAAATTAGCTTTCCTTATTATCATGATTGTATTTTACGATTTTAAGTAATAAGTAATTCTTTTTTAAACATAGTAAATTTCATAAACTTCTTTATATTATGTCATTTTCAACTAACTATAAAAAAATTGCTGTAAACTTAATGCTTACAACAATTTTTTCCTTAAGGAAGTTTTTTTACCCTCCTTATTTTTAATCCAGTTCCTCATATTTTCTTATACTAAAGTCTTCAAAGCAAGTAAATCTAAGAAATCAACCTTTCCATCTTTATTTATATCTGAATTACCTTTATTTATTTTGATTCCTTCACCGCCAGCATTAATATATCTTTTTAATAATGTATAGTCTCCTAAACTTACTGCCCCATCTCCATCAACATCACCGCATAAAAATACTTGTCCTGGTTCATCTTCTTTAATATCTCCATAAACTACGCCTAAACCATTAGTTGCTATATATACTCTTCCATATATATTAGGATCTCCTGTGATGTCTGTATTAGCGATACCAAACGAGTTATTATCATCATTAATTCTTAACCAAGTTTCTCCAGCATCGTCAGATCTGTAGAATCCATCAACTTTATTAACCTTTGCATGAGTATATATTGCTGGATAATCTGAACCTTCTTTAGCTTTCCCATATCCAACAGTCATAGCTGAATCAATTCCTTCATTTTTAGTGAAAGTTGCACCTGAATCTTTTGAAACATGCATTCCATTCTTATCTGCAATCCATATGTTTCCTTCCTTACCTGTAACCGCTTTAAGCTTAGCTTCTGAATCAAATCCTGTTGCAGTTTTAGTAAATGATTTAGCTCCATCTTCACTTACATAGAAATCACCATTTGCTATTGCATAGAACTTACTTGAATTTACTCTATCTGAAGCTACCTTTGCACCTGCAGGAAGCCCATTACACTTAGTCCATGATTGACCTGTATTTGTTGTAAAATAAGCTTCATTATTATTTGGTGCCCATAAAATTATTTTACTATTTGGACTTACAGCACAAGAACCACCAGCAATACTCTTATCTCCATTAATATAGTTAACTGCATTCCAATTATCACCGCCATTATATGTTATAACCATTGCTGTTGCATCTGGATACTTACCTAAATCAGGAGCACCTACTCTTACCATAAATCCATTAGCTTCTTCTGCGAAGTCCATAGATTCAGTATTAAATACTGGAACATGCATTGTTTTAGGGATTTCATTTAAGTCTCTATGAACAAATCCTCCAACATCTCCTTCTCCAGATATAACTGTAGTATCTTTATATCCTGTACTACATAAACAAAGAACCGCTGTTTCTTCAATACCTTCTGCCATTGGAGTTATAGTTACCTTTTTATTATCTTTACCCCAGTCAGTTAAGTTATTTGTTCCATATAATGTAGCACCTGTACCATACATCATTCTATCAGGATTGAATGGATCAATCGCTACACAGCCTACCATCCATCCTAATTTAGGATTCTTTTCAGGGAAAGTACTCTTTCCATCAAATTTTAACCATGGCACTTTAGATATATCTAAGTTAAATCTTTCAACCATTGTTGGGTAACCATTCCAATTCCAAATAGGGCACCAAGTTTCTCCACCATCAGTACTCCTCCAAAATTTAGTATCAGGCCACCATGAATTTAATGCTGAAACTACTAATGTATTTGGATCACTTGCATCTACACCAAGTCCTCCATATCCTGAATAGTTATTTTCTAAATCACTTGATGGTTCTGGGCTTATGTTTTTCCACTCACCAGTTTTAGTGTTATATTTAAATACATCACCCTTGGAACCATCATAAGGTCCACAATCATTACTATAAGTAATATATAATTCTCCATTAGATGCTAAAGTACCATGAACAGGTATGAAAGCTCTTGGATAAAATTCTTGAGTTTTTGAATCTTTTTTTACCCAGCTATCTTGATTATCTAATGTTGGCTGGCCCTCCACAGGTGCCCAAGTTTCACCGCCGTCATGAGTTACATAGATACTTTCTGTTTTATCCGCAACTCCAACATAAATTGTTTGACATGGTTTTTTTGTTCCATCTGGGTTTGTTCCATCTGGAACACTTGTTGGATCAAATGCCTCCCAAACAACGCCTATTCCATCATTAAAATTATCATCAATATAATCACCAGTTTGAGTAAAACTATCAACTCTGCTCCATGTTTCACCATAATCTGTACTTCTCCATAATCCATTACCATTACGTGCACCTAAATAAAGTACATTATTGGCAACTGGATCAATCATTAAACGTTCCCCCATAGATCTTCCAGGCATATTACCACCAGTTTTAAATGGCAAATCTATCTTTTTCCAACTGTCACCTTTATCAGTAGATTTTAATATAGATCCATTTTCGCTTGTCCAATCATTACTATAGGTTCCTGCTAAAACATAAACTCTATTTGTTTCAACAGAATCTGTTGCAATACTTTCACACCCCAAATCATTCCAATGTTCAGCACTTACCCAGTCAGATAGTCCTATCCAACTTTCACTTTTAGGATCCCATCTGTAAGCTCCTCCCATATCAGTACGAGCATATATTAAATCTTTTTCACTTTGATTAAATATTATGGCTGGTACATATCCACCGCCACCACCTGTCCTTGCGTGATTCCATTTATATGGTCCATTCTCAACTTTGGTATAAGGTCCTTTACTATGTCCTGCTACTGATGCATATGACACTACTGGTGAAAATATAATTGTAGCTGCTACAACAGCAGTTAGCAATTTACACATTCTTCTTTTCATTACTTATCCTCCTTAACTCATAATTTATGCAAAACTTTACACTATCACTCCAGAAAACATTACATCAAATCTGTTTTTTACATTTCTGTGATATAACTCTCATTCATATGCAATTATCTCATATTATTACATTTACTTTCTACTAATTTTCTTAAAAGCAACTATTATCGTCGCATAATTCTATTTTCCTAATATTTTTTCTTCAAAATCAACTTTAAAATCTTAATTTTTTTTATGCTCTAAATTCAAAAAAATTTTTAACATCCTATACACTTAAAAAGCATAGGATTTTCAAAATCCTATGCTTAACCTCTATCTTTTATTTAATATTTTTTTGGGATACTAAAACATACTTCAATTAAAGTATTTCTTTTTTAATGCATCACCACTTACTTTAATACTATATATTTTTATCTATTAGATTTAATACATATTTTAAGTCTTTATAATAAATTTGTCCTGGTGCGGAAACATTTTTTACACATGCAAATGTCAATACTGATCCAAAAACTTCTCCCGAAAGTCTACTTACCATTCCTAAAGCTCCCATTGACATTGTTATTATAGGATGATCATGATATTTCTTTTTTATTATACATGTTCCTTTAAGTAATGTAAGTACATCAATTGGAGCATTAGGCATCACTGCAATCTTCGGTAAATCTGCCCCAAGTTTAATCATTTTTTCTAGTCTTTCTACAATAACATTCTCCTCAGGTGTATTATTAAAATCATGATTTGATACTATAACTTTAACATTATTATCATGAGCTAAATCTATTAGTTCCTTTACTTCTTCATTTCCCATTAAAAGTTCCACATCGACTATATCTATTAACTTGCTTTTTATTACTTCTTTATTTAACTCCATATATCGTTCTTTAGATATTTCCTTTTCTCCACCTTCCTTTTTGCTTCTAAAAGTAAATATCAAAGGTTTTTCTTTTAATACATCACTTAACACTCTTAATGTATTTGTAACCTCTAATATATTATCCACTTTACTAAAGTAATCTACACGCCATTCTAAAATATCTATGTCTAATTTACTATATTCCTTTGCTTGTTTAAACAATTCTTCTTCTGTTCTTCCTGTAATAGAAACACATACCTTTGGAATACCTTGTCCAATTTCTAATTTTTTAACTTTAACGATTTTCTTCATTTATTTCACCCCAAAAAAAGTACTATATAAACATTATATAGTACTTATCATATTTTTTAAATTTTAAAATCTGTTGGATCATAAACTTTTGCCTTTGGTTCACCAAAAGCTGCTTTAACACTTTCTGATTGTGGATTATGATTTACATTATTCTTTTTTCTTTTATTATTGGCTTTCATTTTGTTAGTCATGTACTTCACCTCATAATTATGGTGTACAATTATACATTTTATTATTCTCTCTTGTAAATTCCTCTATTACACTTTTCTTTTCACTTAATATCTTTTTAAAAGTTTAATTATTTTATTACCATCTTTACTTACTACCCCCTCTGAATAAGTCTGTAAAAACTCGCCTTCATAATTTATATCTATATCCTTTTTTAATTCTTTAAGCTTTTTCTCTTTTGGATAATTCACATATATTTGTCCACTATAATCAATATATATATCATTTATATTTTCTTCATTCTTTAATTTAATTCTACTCCACTTAAAGTTTTTTTCAGTCACATCTCCATAATATATCATATCTGTTTTTCCATTAGAATCATTACAGAAATATACCTTATTATTTTTATCTGTACCCAATATTTTAGGCTTTGCTATATTTGGTATCTTCAAATTATCTGTATCATTAAGTATTGAAATTTTATTATTACTTTCCATTACTACATTACTGCTTGTTATAGGTACAACCATATTTCCAATTACCGCATCACTTTTAACCTTTTCTAAATCATTCATTTGATTAGCATAATATAAATCCGACTTTTCATCTCCATTATTTACCTTAATATATAAACTACTGCTTGCTGTAGAAAATGCTACTAAATCTATTCTTGCAGAATCAGAAGCTTTTATTTTTATTTCCTTCATATCAAAGTCAGTAACTTCATTTCCTTCCCCGATTTTTGCGTCATAACTTATAGGTATAAAATATTGACCTTTGTTATCAATTACTTTTTCAATGGCAATTATTTTATTGCAATCTGTAAGCCACTTATAATATACAAGTTTTCCCTTTACTTCTTTATAACTATTTTCTTTTTCATCTTTAGTATTAAATATTTTTAAACTTCCATCTATTATATATGAAATAAACTTTCCATCATGTGAAATTTGTATATCATCAGCATTAGCATTAATAGTACATTCCATATTTGCAGCATTAGAAGTTTCTACCTTCTTAATTGCATAGCTATTGTTACTAACAAGATAGACTTTTTCTATATATAAAAATGCTAAATTTTGAATTATTATACCAAATACAGTACATATTAATATCCTTTTTAATACCTTCATTCTAAAAAAACCTCTCTTTTACTTTGCAACATAAAAAGCTGTAGCAACTAGTCTTTCTCCATCCCATGCATTGGGAGAATTTCTTACTTCCCCATCATAATACATTGTTGATGAATATCCTCCATCTAATAATCCTACATTAACTGCACCTCTCTTTGCCATTACTTCCTGTACATCATAATAAGTTGCCCCTGGCATAGTTATTTTTCTTCCATCCATTACAAGAAATATAACAGTTCCATCTGATTTTTGACCTACCGCTGTTCTTGGATTATAACCGCCTTCTAATTTATCACTAACTTGTTTAACTCCATCAACTATAATACTTTTTGCTCTAAAACACATTGCTTCTTTTATATTCATCTTTTTTAATTCTTTTAATGAGTGAGAACCAATTACAAGTTTTCCATCCTTCTTAAAGGCTATAACATTTTCCTTATTATTTTCATTATACTTTTCTTTTGGATAAATCACCTTGCCTTCTGAAATAACAAATCCCTCTGGTTCTGATGCTGTACCTCCATAAGTTCCATTTCCTGTGAAAGCTCCTCCATTTATAGCTGCAAGAGCATCATTATCTTCTGCCATTTCACTTGTTCTCTGCCCCATCTTTCCTAAATATTTAGTTATTGAAGCTTTTATTTTTAATGGATTTTTTATTTCTAAAATATATGCGGTATATTTATCTTCTTCATCTTGATAAAGCTGTACATCATTTCCTGTAGTACATTCTACAGCAATTTTATTTAAGTCTTGATTTGCATCATTATTTAAATCTTCTGTCTTTCCCATCATATTATTTAATGTGTCTTCTGAAAAAATATTAGTTAAATAATATGCATGTCTAGTTGCAAGTAATGTTGATACAAAAACCTTTCTTACATTTTTATATGGTCCCC
The DNA here is from genome assembly GCA_934746785.1 of uncultured Clostridium sp. GTDB lineage: Bacteria > Bacillota > Clostridia > Clostridiales > Clostridiaceae > Clostridium. The sequence goes on from CAKVFO010000097.1 coordinate 8,058, forward strand.
AAAATAATAATACTGGAGTAGTAATCCCTATAAACACCAAAGTATAAATAATATATAATACTAAATCTAATTTTTTTACTTTTTTAGCCCTTTTCTTTTTTATGATAAACACCTCCTGAAACACTTTATAATCTTTTTTACATCTTGAAAAACTTGCACCGCAGAAAGATAGTCATAATGAATACTTACTCTGAAAAAGGTTTTGAATTTCCTTACTTTTAAAATTAAGACCTAAAAAATTACTTAATATAACTTTTTAGGTCTTTTTATTTATCTAGTTACTGCATTTGCACTTTTAAAATATATTTCATTATTACCTGGCAATTCTAAAGTTTCTTCATCTATTTTTTTAAATGCTACCGATAACATAAGCTTAATTCTATTTAACTGATTTACATGTGAAGCTCCTGGATCATAATCTACTGCTACTATATTAGCCTTAGGATATTTTTCTTTTAATGCCTTTATCATGCCTTTACCAGTAACATGGTTTGGAAGACATGCAAATGGCTGCATACAAATAATATTATCTGCTCCACTTTCAATAAGTTCAATCATTTCTGCTGTTAAAAACCATCCTTCACCAGTTTGATTTCCTAATGATAATATTGGTGATGCCATTTCCCCTAATTCTTTAATATGTTTAGGTGCACTAAATCTCTTTGATTCATTTAATGCTTTCTTCATTACTTTTCTGTAACTTTCCATCCATGTTATAGCTACAGAACTTTGATTTTTACCTATCTTTTTAGCTCCAAGCTTTTCACATTTAAACTTTTCATCATAAGCACTATAGAAGAAGAAATCCATTAAATCTGGCATAACAGCTTCAGCCCCTTCTTCTTCAATAGTTTTAACAACGTCATTATTGGCTGTTGGATGGAACTTAACTAATATTTCTCCCACAAGTCCTATCCTTGGCTTTACTACATCTAAACATTCAAGTTCATCAAAGTCCTTTATAATATTCTTTATATTTTTATTAAATTCAGATTTACTTCCTGTTTTAACATTTTCCTTAGCTACTTTATTCCACTTTTCATATAGCTTATTAGCTGAGCCTTTTACCTTTTCATAAGGTCTAGTTCTATATAAAACTCTCATGAATAAATCGCCATAAATTATAGCCATTAATGCTTTTTTAATAAGTCCATAAGTTATTTTAAATCCTGGCTGCTTTTCCATTCCTAGTGCATTAAATGAAAGTACAGGAATATTTTCAAATCCAGCTTCTTTTAATGCTTTTCTTAAGAATCCTATATAATTTGTTGCCCTACATCCACCACCTGTCTGACTTATTATAAGTGAAGTATTATTTAAATCATACTTTCCTGATTTTAATGCATGAATCATTTGTCCAACAACTATAATTGATGGATAGCATGCATCATTGTTAACATATTTCAATCCTTCTTCTACTGCCTCATTATCTATTGATGGCAATACCTCAACATTATACCCACTTGCTTTAACAGCTTCTTCAACTATTTCAAAATGTATAGGTGACATTTGAGGTATTAAAATAGTATGTGTTTTTTTCATTTCTTTTGTAAATACTGGTGTACTATAATCAATCCTTTCTTCTATTGCCTTATAGTTATTTCTTTTTCTTTCCTCCATTGCAGCTTTTAAAGATCTAATTCTTATTTTTGCTGCCCCTAAGTTATTACCTTCATCTATCTTTAAACAAGTATATATTTTCCCCTTAGCTGCTAAGATCTCTGCTACTTGATCTGTTGTTACTGCATCTAATCCACATCCAAAGGAATTTAATTGAATAAGTTCTAAAGAATCTTCCTTTGATATAAAGTTTGCAGCTCTATACAATCTTGAATGATACATCCATTGATCTACAACTCTTAACTTAGAATCTAATTCTTCTCCTAAATGAGCAACACTATCTTCTGTTAAAACAGCCATATCAAAAGAATTTATTATGTCAGGAATACCATGATTTATTTCTGGATCTATATGATATGGTCTTCCACATAATACAATACCTGTCTTTCCTGTTTCCTTAAGATACTCTAATACCTCTTTTCCTTTATTTCTTATATCTTGATCAAATTTATCTCTTTCAGCATAAGCTGCATTTACAGCTTCCTCAGCCTCTGTTTTTGTAACCTTATAATCTGAGAATTCTTCAACTATTCTTTTTACTAAAGCCTTTCTATTTTCTAATGAGAAGAAAGGTTCTATGAACTTAATATTTTCATCTTTAATAACATCCATGTTATTTTTTATGACTTCTGGATAAGATGTTACCATTGGACAGTTATAATGATTATCTGAATCCTTAAATTCTTTTCTTTCATAAGGAATACATGGATAGAAAATTGTTTTTATTCCTCTATTTATTAATGACATTATATGTCCATGTGATATTTTAGCTGGATAACAAGCTGATTCTGAAGGTATAGTTTCAATTCCAAGTTCATATATCTTTTTACTTGAAACTGGTGATATCTCTACTCTAAAGCCTAAGTTAGTTAAAAGAGTAAACCAAAATGGATAATTTTCATACATATTTAATACTCTTGGTATTCCTATGATTCCTCTTTTAGCTTCTTCTTTCTTTAATGGTTTATAGGCAAACGTTCTCTTAAATTTATATTTATAAAGGTTTGGGATTTCTTCCTTCACTTTATCTATTCCAAGTCCTCTTTCACATCTATTTCCAGAAATAAATTCTTCATCTGTGGAAAACTTATTAACAGTTAGTAAGCAGTTATTTCCGCACTTTCCACATCTTCTAAAGTTTGTAGTCATTTCAAAACTTTCTATTTTATCTTTACTTAATAAAGAAGTTTTACTTTCTTCATTATATCTTTCTTTTGAAATCAAGGCACATCCAAAAGCTCCCATAATGCCTGCAATATCAGGTCTTACAACTTCACGCTTTGATATAAGTTCAAAACTTCTAAGAACTGCATCGTTATAGAATGTTCCCCCTTGAACTATAATCTTTTTGCCCATTTCCTTTTCATTTCTTATCTTTATTACTTTAAATAAAGCATTTTTTATAACAGAATATGATAATCCTGCTGAAATATCACTTACTTTGGCCCCTTCCTTTTGTGCTTGTTTTACTCTTGAATTCATAAATACTGTACATCTTGAGCCAAGATCAACTGGAGCTTTAGACTTTAATGCTTCTTTTGCAAAGTCTTCTATTTTCATATTAAGAGATTTTGCAAAACTCTCTATAAAAGAACCGCATCCTGATGAACATGCTTCATTTAATAAAATAGAATCAATAACTCCATTTTTAATTCTTAAGCACTTCATATCTTGTCCACCTATATCAAGTATAAAATCTACTCCTGGCAAGAAATATTCAGATGCCTTATAGTGTGCTATTGTTTCTATTTCACCAATATCAACATGTAATGCTGCTTTTATTAAAGATTCTCCGTAACCTGTTACTGTAGAATTTACTATTTCAACACCTTGAGGAAGTTTAGAATATAAGTCTTTTAAAATTTCTATCACCTTATTTAGTGGACTTCCTCCATTACTTCCATAATAGCTATAAATTATCTCTCTATCTTCATTAATAAGAACTACTTTTGTAGTAGTAGACCCTGCATCAATTCCTAAAAATGCCTTACCTGTACATTCTTCTAACTTTCCTCTCTTTGCCTTAGCCTTTTTATGTCTTTCATCAAAAGCCTTGTACTCTTCTTCATTGTTAAATAAAGGAGGTAATCTATCTATATCTTCTTCTTTCACATCACTTATTTCTTTAACTTTATCTACTAAATCTGCAAATTTAATTTCTTCATTTTTTCTAGACATAATAGCTGCTCCATAAGCAACAAATAATTGAGAATTTTGAGGGAATATTATTTCCTCTTCTCTAAGTTTCAGTGTTTCAATAAACCTATTTCTAAGCTCTGATAGAAAATATAATGGTCCTCCTAAAAATGCTACTTTTCCTCTTATAGGCTTTCCACAAGCAAGTCCACTGATTGTCTGATTCACAACTGCTTGTAATATAGATGCTGCTATATCTTCTACTGCTGCCCCTTCATTTATTAAAGGCTGAACATCTGTTTTTGCAAAAACTCCACATCTTGATGCAATTGGATAAATAACCTTATGGCTCTTTGCAAGTTCATTTAATCCTGAGGCATCAGTATTCAAAAGTGCTGCCATTTGATCAATAAATGCCCCTGTGCCTCCAGCACAAGTACCATTCATTCTTTGTTCTATTCCACCTTTGAAATATGTAATTTTGGCATCTTCGCCTCCAAGCTCAATGGCTACATCTGTAGATGGTATTAATTCTTCTACAGTTTTTGTACATGCAATTACTTCTTGTACAAAATCTATATTCAGCCAATTAGATACTGAAAGTCCTCCAGATCCTGTGACACTTATAGTAATGTTGGCATCACCTATACTTTTATATGCTTCTCTTATTAATTCAATAATTGTACTCTTTATATCGGAAAAATGTCTCTTATATTTGCTATAGATAATTTTTTCATTACAATCTAATGCAACTACCTTAACAGTTGTAGAACCAACATCCAATCCTATATTGTATCTTTTCATTTTTACACCTACTTATTATTATTATGCTAATTTATATTATACCTTTTAGACCATGTTTTTCAAGTTCTAGTTTAATATATTAAATTATATATATACATCCTTTTTAAGTTATATAGAGTTTGCCTTTTGTATATAATATATAAACTATGTCTATAATCGTAATAACACAATTTATACTAGGAGGTAATATGAACTTTTTTAATGAAGGTAACAAACTATATAATATAC